>DASQER010000197.1:0-3848 GCA_035633575.1 Thermoleophilaceae bacterium | reverse complement strand
GTCGGGCGGCAGGGTGAGCAGGCGCTCGTGCAGGCTGCGGAAGACCTGGCGGGCGCCCTCCTCCCTGTCGATCGCGAGGTCCGGACGTGCAACATCGCCGACGAAGAGGCTGTCGCCGGACAGCACGGCCCACGGCTCGTCCCCACGCGATCTGTCGACGAGCGCGAAGGACGTGTGCTCGGGGCGGTGACCGGGCGTGTGGATCGCGCGGATGGTGAGGGAGCCGAGCTGGAGCCCGAAGCCGTCGTCGAAGGGCTCGTGCTCGTACTCGGCGCCCGCGAGTGCGTGTACGTGGATGGTGGCGCCGGTGGCCTCGGCGAGCCGCCCGTGTCCGGACACGTGGTCCGCGTGGTTGTGGGTCTCGAGCACGTGCCCGATCTCCACACCGAGGTAGCGCGCCAGCTCGAGGTAGGGATCGATCTCGAAACGCGGGTCCACCACCGCGGCGACTCCCGCAGTGTGATCGCCCACCAGGTAGGAGGCGCAGCCGAGGTCGTCGTGGACGATCTGGCGGAAGATCACGGCAGACCGATCATGTCAGGCTCCGGACCCTCGCGACCGCGAAGCACCAGGCGCAGAAGGCGGTGAGCTCGAGCGCGTCCACGGAGCGCGACAGTCTCCCTCAGCCGTCAAGTGAGAATCGTTCTCACTAGAGTGTGCGGCCGTGACGGCGCGCCTGCTCTCGGTCCTACTGGTGCTCGCGGCTGTGGCCATGTCCGGCTGCGGCGACGACTCCGGAGCGCCCGGCGGCACCACCGTGGTCGCGACCACGACGCAGGTGGCCGACCTCGTGCGCCAGGTGGGCGGAAGCCGCGTGCGCGTGGAGGGCATGCTGCGTCCCGGAGGCGACCCGCACGACTACGAGCCGCGCCCGAGCGACGTGGCGGCCGTGGCCAAGGCCGCGGTGGTGTTCCGCTCGGGCGGAGAGGTGGACGAGTGGCTCACGGACGTGATCGACAACGCGGGCGGCGACGCCCGGGTGGTCACGCTGATCGACTCGGTGGAGCGCATCGACGACGATCCGCACTGGTGGCAGGACCCGCGCAACGGCGTGCGCGCCGTCGAGGCGATTCGCGCGGAGCTGGCGAGGGTGGACCCGAACGGCCGGGCGGCGTACGCGCGCAACGCCGAGCGGACGATTCGGATGCTGCGCCGGCTGGACGGGCGGATCGCGGCCTGCGTCGAGCGCGTGCCGCCGCCGAAGCGCAAGATCGTGACGACCCACGATGCGCTCGGCTACCTCGCACGGCGCTACGGGATCGAGGTGGTCGGCGCGGTGATCCCGTCGCTCTCCACTCAGGCACAGGCCTCGGCGGGGGACGTCGAGCGCCTGGTCGAGCAGATCCGCCGCGAGGGGGTGGAGGCCGTGTTCCCCGAGAGCTCCGTGAACCCCGACATCGAGCGTGCCATCGCCCGCGAGGCCGGGGCGCGGATCGGCGACCCGCTGTACGCCGACTCGCTGGGGCCGGAGGGGAGCCCGGGGGAGACCTACGCCGGCGCGCTCGCCGCCGACGCCCGAGCGCTCGTGCGCGGGATGTCGGGTGGGCGCGTGGACTGCGATCTGCGGCCCTAGCGGCCGCGGCAGGTGGGGCACTCGCCCCGCAGCGTCACGTCGTGCGCGTCGATCGCGTACTCCACGCGGCTGGCCAGCCGCTCGATGGCGCGCTCGAGGTCGGAGTCCTCGAAGGCCGACACCTCGCCGCAGGTCTCGCAGACGATGTGGTGGTGGTGCTCGCCGCTCGGACCCACCGGCTCGTAGCGGGCCACGCCCTCGGCCGCATCCACCCGGCGGGTGAGGCGCAGCTTGTCGAGCAGATCGAGCGTCCGGTAGATGCTCGCGACGCCGACGTCCTGGCCGCGCCGGTGCAGGCTGTCGGCGATCTCCTTGGCGGTCACGCTGCAGCCGAGGTCGGCCAGCGTCTCGACCACCGCCGAGCGTGGGCCGCTCAGGCGGTAGCCCCCGCGCTCGAGCTCGCGCTGCGCGTGTCCGACCCAGTCGCTCACTGGGTTCAGCATAGGCTCCGCTGCCATGGCCGACGTGTTCAGGACTCCCGACGAGCGCTTCGACGACCTGCCGGGGTACGGCTTCGAGCCGCACTGGCACGAGGCGGACGGGCTCCGGCTCCACTACCTCGACGAGGGCGAGGGCGATCCCGTGGTCTGCTTCCACGGCGAGCCGACCTGGGCCTACCTCCACAGGAAGATGGTGCCGCCGCTCACGGCCGACGGGAACCGGGTGATCTGTCCCGACTACCCCGGCTTCGGCCGCTCCGACAAGCCGACCGACCCGCGCTGGTACAGCTACGACCGCCACGTTGAGCACGTGTCCGCGCTGCTCGCCGCGCTCGACCTGCGGGACGCCACCGTGGTCGTCCACGACTGGGGCGGGCCGATCGGGTTGCGCTGGGCAGTCGAGAACGCCGAGCGCGTGGCGCGGCTGGTGATCCTGAACTCCGGGCTGTTCACCGGCCGCGTGTCGAAGGGTTTCCTCGCGTGGCGCGACTTCGCGGAGCGCAACCCGGACCTGCCGGTGGGCTTCGTGCTCCAGGGCGCGACGACGAGCGAGCTGCCCGCCGAGGTGGTCGCGGCCTACGAGGCGCCGTTCCCGGACGCCGAGTCGAAGGCCGGCCCGGCCACGTTCCCGCTGCTCGTGCCGATCTCGGAGGACGACCCCGGCGCGGACGCGATGCGCGAGGTGTCGGCCGCGCTGGCGGGCTGGGAGAAGCCCGCCCTCGTCGCCTTCTCCGACTCGGACCCCGTGTTCCCCTACCCGCGCGCCGGCCAGGTGTTCTGCGACCTGATCCCGGGGGCGGGAGAGCAGGTGCGGATCGAGGGTGCGGCGCACTTCCTCCAGGAGGACCGCGGCGAGTCGATCGCCGAGCAGATCCTCCGCTTCACGCGCGCCTGACGCTCACGTCGTCGACCTCGATCCAGATGAGCGTCGGCCGCGGCAGGCCGGCCAGGGTCACGCGCCGGCTCGTGGGGAAGACGAGGCCGTCGAAGCTCCTGTGCTCGCGGCACTCGTGCCGCCCGCGCGCCCACTTGCCGAACACCTCGGCCGTGTAGTCGAGGCGGGTGAGGAGCCCAGCATCGTCGAAGTGGAACAGCTGGCGCCGCGAGTGGGTCGGCAGGCCGGGTGGAAAGGTCACCGCCAGGGTGCGGCCGCGCTGCTCGACCTCGCAGCGCGTGAGCAGCAGCGGCGTCGTGAAGTAGTTCCAGAGCGCGTAGCCGGCGAAGTAGAGGGCGTCGAGGTGGTCCCACCAGAGCCGGCGGCGCAGGCCGGGGAAGCGCCGGCGCATGTCGGTGCCGCCGTCGATGGTGGCGCCCGACGCGTCCTCGATCCGCACGTGGTCGCCCTCGAACACGCCGCGGGAGCCCTCCAGCGCGCCTCCACCCGGATACGGCTCGATCACCGTGCGCGGCTCGTGCATCGAGATCGTGGCGCTGTAATCGGGGAAGGGGTCCCGCACGCGCTTCAGCGTCAGCGCGAGGCCGCCGCTGTGCAGGTGGGCTGTCACCTCGGTCGCGGACTCCCAGGCCTCGCGGCCGCCGTGGGCGGCGAGGGCCTGTTCGAGCAGGGGCGGCCCCGCCGTGCTGGTCAGCCCGTTCCGCTGAACCGCTCCGCGACCTTGTCCCAGTTCACCGTGTTCCACCAGGCGTCGAGGTAGTCCGGGCGCTTGTTCTGGTACTTCAGGTAGTAGGCGTGCTCCCAGACGTCCACGCCGAGCAGCGGCGCCTTGCCGTCGGTCAGCGGGTTGTCCTGGTTGGCGGTCGAGACCACGGCGAGGCCGGATCCGTCGTGCACCAGCCAGGCCCAGCCGGAGCCGAACTGGTTCACGCCGGCGTCC
>DASQER010000196.1:0-5985 GCA_035633575.1 Thermoleophilaceae bacterium | reverse complement strand
CCGCCGATCAGGTTGCGCACCTCGCGGACGGCCACGGGGAGGGTCGTCAAGTCGTAGCTCTGCCCGCTGCGGATGTCGCCGATCGTCTGGAGCGTGCGGGCGGAGGCGGGGTTCGACTCGATCCACGAGTCCACGTGCTCGCCGGGCTCGACGCCCGCCGGCGCGGAGCGCAGCACCTCGCGGGTCAGCTCGCGGTGGATCGCGTAGAGGTCGTCGCGCAGGGCGGCGCGGGCACGGGCGCGCCAGCGGTCGTCGCGGGGGAGGGCCACGATCTGGTCGCGCAGCCAGTGGAGCCCGAGCCTGCTGCCGAGGCGGAAGTGGATCGCGGCCACGTGCTCCACGTCGAGCTCCGTCTCATCCGCCACGGTCACGATGTCGAGCGCCCCGAACATGATCGGGAGCGCGGCCACGCGCGTGGCGAGGTCCTCGGGCACGCCCTGCTCGCGCAGCTCGTCCGCGCGCCGCGCCAGCGGCTCGGCGTCCTCGGGGGCGAGCAGCCGGGTGATCGAGGCGTACAGGGTCGTGGCGCCCGGGCGGAAGTGCCTGACCGTCGAGGCGATGTCGAGCTGCCGCGGGCGGTTGCCCAGCAACCAGCGCGAGGCGCGCTCCACCAGCCTGCGGCCCTCCAGCAGCAGGGCGATCTGGACCGAGCTGTCACAGCGGTTGTCGAGCGCCTCGATCTCCGTCCACAGCGGCCGCATCTCGAAGATCTCGCGCGCGCACGCGTATGCGCGCGCGATCTGCGACGCCGGCGCGCCGGTCTCCTCGTGGAGCCGGAACGCGAACGTGATGCCGCCGCCGTGGAGCATGTTGTTCACCACCTGGGTGGCGACGATCTGGCGGCCGAGGCGGTGCGAGCGCATCTGGGCCCCGAAGCGCTCGGGGAGCGGGGGCGGGAAGTAGCGCTCGAGCTCGGCCGAGAGGTAGGGGTCCTCGGGCACGTCCGAGTCGAGCAGCGCCTCGTAGAGGTCGATCTTGCTGTACGCGAGCAGCGTCGCGAGCTCCGGCCGCGTCAGCCCGCCGTGCTCGCGCTTGCGCTCGCCGATCTCCTCGTCGTGGGGCAGCGCCTCGAGCTCGCGGTCCAGGTTCCGGCGCGACTCGAGGAAGCGCAGGAAGCGCTGGTGCACGTCGATCATGCTCGAAGCGTTCGCCTGCGCGAGGCTCAGCGTCTCCGCCTGCTCGTAGTTGTCCTTCAGCACGAGGGCGGCGACCGAGTCGGTCATCTCGGCCAGCAGGGCGTTGCGCTGCTTCTCGGTCAGGTCGCCGGCCTCGACCACGGCGCCGAGCAGAACCTTGATGTTCACCTCGCGGTCCGAGCAGTCCACGCCGCCGGAGTTGTCGATCGCGTCCGTGTTCACGCGCCCGCCCGCGAGCGCGTACTCGACCCGCGCGCGCTGGGTGAGGCCGAGGTTGCCGCCCTCGCCTACCACCTGGGCACGCAGCTCGGACCCGTTCACGCGGACCGCGTCGTTGGCCTTGTCGCCCGCGTCCGCGTGGGTCTCCGAGCTCGCCTTAACGTAGGTCCCGATGCCGCCGTTCCAGAGCAGGTCGACCGGCGCGCGCAGCAGGGCCTGGATCAGCTCGTTCGGCTTAAGGGCCGCGTCCTCGATGCCGAGCGCCTCGCGCGCCTCGGCCGACAGCGGGATCGACTTCGCCGTGCGCTCGTACACGCCGCCACCCGGTGAGATCAGCTCGGGGTCGTAGTCGGCCCATGACGAGCCCGGTAGCTCGAAGAGCCGCCTGCGCTCCTCGAAGCTGCGCTCGGGGTCGGGGTTCGGGTCGATGAACACGTGGCGGTGGTTGAACGCCCCGATCAGGCGGATGTGGCGCGAGAGCAGCATGCCGTTGCCGAACACGTCGCCGGCCATGTCGCCGATCCCCACCACGCTCACGTCCTCCGACTGGACCTCGCGGCCGAGCTCCCGGAAGTGGCGCGCCACGGACTCCCACGCGCCGCGGGCGGTGATGCCCATCTTCTTGTGGTCGTAGCCGGTGGAGCCGCCGGAGGCGAAGGCGTCGCCGAGCCAGAAGCCCTCCTCGAGCGCGATCCCGTTGGCGATGTCGGAGAAGGTCGCGGTGCCCTTGTCGGCCGCCACCACCAGGTAGGGGTCGTCGCCGTCGTAGCGCACGAGGCCCGCCGGCGGCACCACCGCGCCGCCCTCGATGTCGTCCGTCAGGTCGAGCAGGCCGCGGATGAAGATCTCGTAGCAGGCCACGACCTCCTCGGGGAGCTCCTGGCGCACCGCCGGCGGCTGCTTCACCACGAACCCGCCCTTGGCCCCGACCGGCACGATCACGGAGTTCTTCACCATCTGGGCCTTCATCAGGCCGAGCACCTCGGTGCGGAAGTCCTCGCGCCGTTCCGACCAGCGGATCCCCCCGCGCGCGACGCTCCCGCCGCGCAGGTGCACGCCCTCGGTGCGCGGGGAGTAGACGAAGATCTCGTAGCGCGGGCGCGGCTGCGGGAGCCAGCGCAGCTCCGACGGGTCGAGCTTGAACGACAGGTGCGGAGCGTCCCCCGTCGGGCCCGTCTGGAAGTAGTTCGTGCGCAGCATCGCCCCGATCACGTCGAGGAACATGCGCAGGATCTGGTCCTGCTCGAGGCTCTCCACGGAGTCGATGGCCTGCTCGATGCGCGCGGCCACGTCGGCGGCGTCCTCGCGGTCGCTGCGCCTCGGGTCGAAGCGCGCCTGGAAGAGCGCGATCAGCAGCCGAGCGATCTCGTGGTTCGCCACGAGCGCCTGCTCCACGTAGCGGTCGCTGAAGGTGATGCGCGCCTGGCGCAGGTACTTGCCGATCGCCCGCAGCACCGTGATCTCGCGCCACGTGAGCGCGGCGCCGAGCACCAGCCGGTTGTAGCCGTCGTTCTCGACCTCGCCGCGCCAGGCGTGCACGAACGCCTCCTGGAAGCCCTCGCGGACTCCCTCGGCGTCGAGGTCCCCCTCGCCGGGGTACGTCAGGCCGAAGTCGTAGATCCAGACGCGGTCGCCGCCGCGCGGGACGATCGGGTAGGGGCGCTCGTCCGCGACCTCCACGCCCATGTTCTCGAACAGAGGCAGCACGTCCGAGAGAGTCAGGGCGCGTCCGGCGCGGAACAGCTTCGCGCGCAGCATCCGGGGGCCGGCCTCGAGCGGGCGGTAGAGGCTGATCCCGAGGCCGTCGCGCTCGGGCAGCTCCTCGATGTGAAGGATGTCGGGGACCGCCGAGCGCGCCACCGAGTCGGCGCGGTAGGCGGCCGGGAAGGCGTCGCCGAAGCGGCGGAACAGCTCGCCTCCGCGCTCCTCGCCGAGCTCGTCGACGATCGCCTCCTGGAGGTCGTCCGCCCACGAGCGCGTCGCGGCCACGAGCAGCATCTCGACCTCGCGCGCGTCGAGCTCCGGCGTGAGGCCGGGATCCACGTAGGCCATGTAGTGCAACCGCACGAGCACGGACTCCGAGACGCGGGTCGTGTAGTCGATGCTCTTCGCGCCCGTCGCGTTGCGCAGGATCGCCTCGATGCGGCGCCGGTTCTCGGTGTTGAAGCGGTCGCGCGGCACGAACACGAGCAGGGAGAAGAAGCGGCCGAACGGGTCGCGGCGCGCGAACAGCCGCAGGCGCTGGCGCTCCCCGAGGTGGAGGATGCCCATCGCCACGTCGAACAGCTCGTCCTCCGAGATCTGAAAGAGCTCGTCGCGCGGGTAGCTGTCGAGGATCGCGAGCAGCGCCTTCTCGTTGTGGCTCCCGGGAGGGAAGGCGGCCCGCTCGAGGATGGCGGACACCTTGCGCCGCAGCATCGGGATGTCGCCAGGGCTCGCCCGATAGGCCGTGTGGGTGTAGAGCCCGAGGAAGCGCCGCTCGCCGATCGCGCGGCCCTCCTCGTCGAAGCGCTTGACGCCGACGTAGTCGAGGTACGACGGGCGGTGGACCGTCGCCCGCGAGTTGGCCTTCGTCAGGTTCAGGAGACGCGGTGCGAGCGCGAGCGCGCGCACCTTCGGCGGCAGGTTGTTGAACCCGCCCGTGCCCTCCGCCTCGGGAGGCCTGCGCAGGATGCCGAGGCCGGACGCGGCAACCGGCCAAAGGCGCAGGTCGGAGCTGTCGTCTCGCAGCTCGTACTCGCGGTAGCCGAGAAACGTGAAGTTGTGCGCCTCGAGCCACTCGAGGAAGGCGGCGGCCTCCCCGACGTCGTCGGGCTCCGCGGGGGTGGGCCCCCTGCGCAGATCCTCCGCCACGTCCAGCGCCTGGCTGCGCATGGCAGGCCAGTCCTCGACCGCCGAGCGCACGTCGGCTATCACGCGCTCGAGATGCAGCTCGAGCTCGCGCAGGCGCGCCGGGTCCGTCTGCCGGGCCACCTCCGCGTGGATCACGGACTCGGCGGCGACGCCCTCCTCGGGGGAGTCCCCGGGGGGCTGGGGCAGGATCTCCAGGAGCCGGCCCTCGGCGTCGCGGCGCACGCCCAGCACCGGGTGGATGATCAGGTGGACGCCGAAGCCGCGCCGGTTCAGCTCCATGCTGATCGAGTCGATCAGGAACGGCATGTCGTCCGTAACGATCTCGACGGCGGTGTGGGTGGACTGCCAGCCGTGTTCCTCGAAGTGCGGGTTGTATGCGCGCACCTTCGGCACGCCGGGCGCGCGCTCGCGCGCGAAGTTGAAGTGGCCGACCGCGAGGCCGTAGAGGTCGAGCGGATCGCGCTCGGCGACGTCCTCATGGGCGACCCAGCGGTATAGCTGGCGGGTGAACGCCTCGGCCAGGTCGGCGTCGGAGCCGTTCAGCTGCTCGCGCACGCGCGAGCAGACCGTCTCAGTGAGCGTCTCTTCGCTGTCCTCGACCTTCATATCTGGTGTCCCGCACCATGGTATTTGGCGAAGCGGCTCGAACACACGGCCACATCCGCGCCGGCAGCGCTAAAGCGCCGGCGCCCGTAGGCCGACGCGAAACAAGGACCTCGACCCGGGCCGACCCTCCGGGGCGCCTCCCCCCGATGGCTTACTCCACCACCCAGGCACTAAACCTACAGCCGGCGATCGGCAGCCCGCGCAAGCGGCTGCGCATCGCCATTGCCGGGGGCGGCCGTGCGCCCGAGCGCGCCCGCTCGTGGATCGAGAGCGCTGCCTCCTGGCTCCAGCCCGAGCTGGAGAGCACGCTCCTGCTGCTCGTGTGCGAGCTGGTCAACAACGCCGTCCGCCACGGCGGGGCCGGTGAGGACGAGGTGATCGAGCTCGAGCTGAGCTCGCTGGACGACGGCCGTGTGGGAGTTCAGGTGAGCGATCCGGGCGTCGGCTTCGAGCACACGCCGCGCGACCAGCCGCTCGACGAGGAGGGCGGCTGGGGCCTCGTGCTGATCGAGTCGATGGCCGAGCGCTGGAGCGTCGAGCACGACGGCCGCACGCGCGTCTGGTTCGAGCTGGCCGCGCCCGCCTAGCGCCTAGGCGGCCCCGAGCCCGGTTTCGATGCACGGCCTCGACAGTCACGAACATCGCGATGTCGGGAACGGGAGCCCGAGCAGGTCCTGCTCGGCGAGCAGCTTGCGGATGTCGTGCGGGTACTCGCCCGTCGCGTCGATCTCGGCGGCCCGCGGCTCGATCCGCTCGCGCGCGATCTGGCGGATCGAGTCGCGCAAGTCGAGGAACTCCTGGGGGAGGGCGTAGGCGCCGTCGACCCTCATCGGACCCTGAAGCGAGCGATGCCGCCGGGTACGCTGGCACGCTCGCCGTGACCGACCTCCCGATCGCCCGCAACACCGCTCTGCTGTCCGCGGCCCTCGCAGCCAACTCGGGGATGCTGCAGCTGCAGGCCGCCGTGGCGTCGCTCACGCTCGTGCAGGTGCTCGGCATCGACGGCCTGCTCGGGCTCGGGCCGGCGATCGTGCTCGCGTCGGGGGCGCTTGCCGCGCCGGTGGCCGGGCGGACGATGGACCGCGTCGGGAGGGTGCCAGTGCTGGCGACGGGGTTCGCGATCGGCGCCGTCGGCGGCGTGCTGGCGGCGATCGGGTGCGCGGCCGAGGTC
>DASQER010000195.1:0-1905 GCA_035633575.1 Thermoleophilaceae bacterium | reverse complement strand
CTCCAAGGGCTACCTGCAGGGCAAGGAGTTGCGCGAGGACGTGCTCTTCCGTCCCGCCGAGTGGTGGGACGAGCAGCGCATCGAGCTGCTCACGCGAACCAGCGTGATGAAGCTCGACAGCGCCGAGCGCGTCGCCACGCTCTCGACGAAGGAGGAGGTAGAGTTCGGCACCGCGCTGCTCGCCACGGGGGCCAACGTGAAGCGCCTGCGCACCGTGGGCTGCGACCTCGACGGCATCCACTACCTGCGTGCGTTCGGGAACTCGGACGCCATCCGCGCCGATGCGGAGAAGCACAAGCGGGCGGTCCTGATCGGCGGCAGCTACATCGGCTGCGAGGTGGCCGCCTCGCTGACGGCCGCTCACGGCGTGGAGTGCACGATCGTGATGATGGAGGACGTGACCTTCGAGCCCATCTTCGGCGAGAAGGTCGGGCGCTTCTTCCAGGACGTGCTGGAGGAGCACGGCGTCACGGTCCACGGCGGCGAGGAGCTGGAGCGCTTCGAGGGCGACGGGGAGCGGGTCACGAGGGTGGTCACGAAGAGCGGCCTCGAGCTCGAGTGCGACTTCGTGGTGGCGGGCATCGGCGTTATGCCCGACGTGATGCTTGCCCGAGCGGCCGGCCTGGAGCTCGGGGAGGCCGGAGGAGTGCGCTGCTCGGCCGGGCTGGAGACCTCGGTGCCGGGGATCTACGCGGCCGGGGACATCTGCGAGTACGACAGCCCGGTCCACGGCCGGCCCATGCGCATCGAGCACTGGGACGTGGCCTTCAACCAGGGCAAGACCGCGGCTCTCAACATGCTCGGTCGCGGGGTGGAGCACGACGTGGTGCCGTACTTCTTCTCGGACCTCGCCGACTGGGTGTCGATGGAGTACGTCGGCCCCGGCTCGGGCGAGCCGGTCGTGCGCGGCTCGATGGAGCGCCGCGAGTTCACGGTCTTCTACCTCGACGACGGCCGCGTGGCCGCGGCGCTGTCGGTGGGGCGCTCCGACGACCTGGAGCACGCCCGCCGCTTCATCGTGGAGGGCGCCCGGGCCGACCCGGCCGCGCTCGCCGACGAGAGCACCGACCTCTCCTCGCTCTGATGCAGGACTTCCTCGCCATGCACCACGGCGAGCGTCCGCTCCTCCTGCCGAACCCGTGGGACGTGGGGTCGGCGGTCCTGTTCGCGTCGCTGGGCTTCCAGGCGCTCGCCACGACCAGCAGCGGCCACGCGGCGACGCTTGGCCGCCTGGACGGGTCGGTGACCCGCGACGAGGCGCTGGCGCACGCCGCCGAGATCGTGGCCGCGACGGACGTGCCGGTGTCGGCCGACCTCGAAAACGGCTTCGCCGACGACCCGGCCGGAGTGGCGCAGACGGTCCGGCTCGCGATCGACGCGGGGCTCGCCGGGTGCTCGGTGGAGGACTTCAGCGGGCGCGAGGACGACCCGATCTACGACGCGGGCCTGGCTGCCGAGCGGGTCGCCGCGGCGGCGGAGGCCGCCCATTCGGGACCGGGGAGGCTGGTGCTGACGGCGAGGAGCGAGAACTACGTGCACGGCCGGGAGGACCTCGCCGACACGATCGCCCGGCTTCAGGCCTTCCAGGAAGCGGGGGCCGACGTGCTCTACGCGCCCGGCCTGCGCGACCTCGGCGAGATCCGCGAGCTGGTGTCCTCGGTGGACCGGCCCGTGAACGTGCTCGCGCGGCCCGGCGCGCCGTCCGTGGACGAGCTGGCGGCCGCGGGAGTGAGCCGGGTGTCCGTGGGCGGCGCGTTCGCGTACGCGGCCCTCGGAGCCGCGGTCGAGGCCGGACGCGAGCTGCTCGAGAGCGGCACCTACGGCTTCTGGGAGACGGCGGCCGGCGGAGCCAAGGCCGCCCGAGCGGCCTTCGGGTCCTGACCGGGCGCCCCTGGGGGCGTCCCT
>DASQER010000194.1:0-5017 GCA_035633575.1 Thermoleophilaceae bacterium | reverse complement strand
GCGTCTTGCCCGTGCCGGGCGGGCCGTGCAGCAGGATGCCCTTCGGCACCTTGGCGCCGAGCTTGCCGAAGCGCTTCGGGTCGCACATGAACTCGACCACCTCGCGCAGCTCGTCCTTGGCCTCCTCGACGCCGGCGACGTCCTCCCAGCGCACCGAGCTCGACGACTGCGGCGCGATCTGCTGCGGCTTCGTCCGCGGCATGTAGCGAATCATCCAGACGACCGCGATCGCGATCAGGCCCATGAAGACGATCGGCAGCCAGACGATCATCCACTCCTGCGCCCGGTCCCACCAGGAGGAGCCCGAGGCCGTCTCGGGCACGTCCCTGACGATGCGGAACGAGTCGCTTCCGTCGGCGCGCGAGATGGTCTGGCTGGGCGAGTCCACCTTCCAGCCCGCGGGGAGGCCCGCGCCGGGCTCGCGCAGGCTGGCGCGGAACTGGTCGATGGCCTCCTCGCAGGTCAGCTGCTCGGTGTCCACGACCGTGACCTTGTAGCGGCCGGCGTCGAGGGCGAGCTCGCCCAGCTGCTGGTCGCGGGCCACCGGGACCGGCACCGTGCATGCGGCGCCCCCGCCGTCCGCCAGCGCCGAGGTTGGGGCGAGAAGGGCGATCAGGGCGACTGCGAGCAGGGGCGTAAGGAGGGTCCTACTCATCCCTTACCCCAATCGGCCATCCGTGACCGCGACATGAGTCCTAGTCCACCCTCTCTAGCCGCGGGTTCGGCTTGAAGCGCCGCCCGGCCTTTGCGCAGTCGCGCCCCTCCACCCTCATGACGTCCGCGGTGAAGTCGTTCTCGCCCTGCACGAGCGAAGAGCCGACGCCGTAGGCGTCCACGGGGGCCGCCACCTTCTCGAAGTACCGGATCTTCTCCGCGTCGAAGCCGCCGGAGGCCACGATCCGCACCCGCTCGTGGCCGGCGGCGTCGAGCGCCGCGCGCACGCGCTCGACGAGCACGGGGTTCACGCCGGTGGGCTTGAAGGTGCCCATCTCGTGCCAGAGGGCGCGGTCCACCAGGAGCTCGGACGTGTCGAGTCGCACGCCCCAGAGCCTGTCGCCGAGCGCCTCCGCCACCTCCAGCGCCGTGCGCACCGAGTCGTTCTCGAAGTCGACCAGCACGGTCACGTTCGTCTCGTCCGCGAACCGGTCCGCCCACGCGCGCGCCGCGGCCACGGTGTCCCCGCCGAAGGCGGCGATCAGGCCGTGCGGCACGGTGCCGACCCCGCGGCCTCCCCACCACGAGGCCTGCGCGTCGGTCGAAACCCCGATGGCGCCGGCCACGTGCGCCGCCCAGCCGTCCCCCGTCTGGACGAGCCAGTGGTCGTGGCGGGCGGGGAAGAACAGGATCGGCTTGCCGCCCGAGGCCTCGACCACCTCGCGGACGTTGCGCATGATGCGCGTGCGCCGCGAGAGCGTGCCCAGGTAGACGGTCTCCAGGTGCGCGAAGAGCGCGTAGTCGCCCTCGATCTGCAGCACCGGCTCCCAGGGCTCGACCTCGTCGCCCTCGTGAAGGGCGTGCACCTCCAGGCCGCTCCAGTCGTCGGAGCACAGCTTCAGCACGGCGACGGCCTCGTCGATCCCGCCGAGCACCGAGAACTGCTTCTGGAACGCCTGCACCGTCACGCGCGGCCTGTGCCCCAGCTCCACGAGCAGCTGCTTCGTGAAGTTGAAGTACGCGTCGGTGTAGTAGCCCTCGCGGATCTTCTCGACGGGGAGCCGGAAGACCTCCGGGTCGAGCCGCGTGCGCGCCTTCGTGGCCACGGCTAGGGCGCCTCCGCCCCCTCCACGCGCAGGATCTCCTCCAGCGCGGCCCTGCCGACCTCGAGCTGCTCCGCCGTCGGCTCGCGGGTGCCGACGACGCGCTGGATCTCGAAGCCGGGCCGGCGCATCAGGCGGGTGAGCGTGGAGTCGGGATGGCGCTCGCCCCAGGCGAACACCTCCACCGCCACCGCCGCGCTTCCGAGCCCGATGGCCGCCTCGGCGGCGGGGCCGCGCAGCCCTGCCCGCCTCACCGCCACGTTGCCGAGCGCTGCGGCCGTGAGCATCGGCGCGACCAGGTGGGAGCCGCAGCGGTCGTGCTCCTTGTCGGCGTCCGCGGCGTCGGCGCCGTCCTCGTAGCCGGCGATCGCCTTGTGCTCGACGCCGTGGTAGGCGGCGAGATCGCCGCTGCGGAGGGCGAGCAGCGCGGGTGCGAGGCTCACGAGCGCCACGGCCGCCTCGCGCCCCACCGTGCGGGCCCCGCGAGCGCGAGCGCCGGCGCCGCGGATGGCCTGCCCGCCGAGCGCCGCGGCGCCCATGGCGCCGAGGGTCTTCAGGTCCTGCATGGGCAGGCGGGCCTCCGGCAGCGCGCGCTTCACGAGCGGGATCACGGCCATCGCCTCGGCCAGCTTGACCACCCCGCGGATGCCCGGCAGCCGCTTGGCGGCCCTGCCTCCAAGGTCGGGCTTGCACCCGGAGGCCACCTTCAGCTCGCCGTCGTCCGTGCGCACGGCCGCCGCCCAGTGGGTCGGGCCGTGCACCAGCAGGCCGTTGCGGAGCGCCATCCCGCCCAGTCGCAGCTTGTCCACGGGCACTGACAAGGTCATCGCTGCGCCGCGTGCACCGCCCGCGGCTTGCGCAAAAACCGTCACTGCAGCGTCTCCGTCATGAGATCAGCGTAGAAGCTGGAGCAGCTCTGTGGCGCGTCGTTCCAGGTCCGCACGCTCCGGCACGGCGTAGATTCTTGCGCGTGTCGACCGCAGCCGGACTCGCCTACCTGCAGACCGGCCCGGCCGAGGGGCCGGTGGCGCTGCTGCTGCACGGCTATCCCGAGTCGTCGTTCATGTGGAGCGAGCTGATCCCCGAGCTCGCGGACGCCGGCTGGCGGGCCGTTGCGCCCGACCTCGCCGGCTTCGGCGACTCCGAGCCCGACCCGCCGGGCACGTGGGAGCGTCACGTCGAGTCGGTCGAGCGCTTTCGGCGCGAGCTCGGCATCGAGCGCTGCGTGCTCGTGATGCACGACTGGGGCGGACTGATCGGGATGCGCTGGGCGTGCGAGCACCCGGGGGTCGCCCGGGCGCTCGTGATCAGCTCGACCGGCTTCTTCCCCGACGGAAAGTGGCATGGGATGGCGAAGGCGATGCGCGAGCCCGGGACTGGCGAGCAGCTGATCGAGGCGCTCGATCGCGACGGCCTCGCCGCCCTGCTGCGCCAGTCGAGCCCGCGGATGAGCGACGAGGCGATCGACCAGTACTGGAAGGCCTTCGCGGACGAAACCCGCCGCCGCGGCCACCTGGAGCTCTACCGCTCGGGCGACTTCTCGAAGCTCGAGGGCTACGACCTCGCGGGCCTCGGCGTGCCGGCGCTGCTCGTCTGGGGCGAGGACGAGGAGTACGCGCCCGTGGCCGGCGCCCACCGCTTCCAGCGGGAGCTGCCGGCCACGGAGCTCGTGGTGGTCGAGGGCGCGCGGCACTTCGTGTGGGAGGACGCGCCGCGCGAATGCGCGGCCGCGCTCACGCGCTTCCTCGCGCGGCTTGACTAGCCCGCGAGACCGTGCTCGCGGGTGAGCCGCTCGATCGAGCCGGCGTCCATCGTCAGCCCGTACTCGGCCTGCAGGCGCGCGAGGCCCTCGAAGTTGCGCTCGGGGACGGCGGGCGGCAGCAACGAGGCCAACCCGGCGAAGTAGCCCTCGAAGCCGCCTGGGGAGATCACCTCGAGGACCCGAGCGGGGGCGTCGCCCGCGTTCCAGAAGGCGTGCCAGATGCCGCGCGGCTTGAGGACCAGGTCGCCGGGGCGGCCGGTCACCACGTCGTCGCCCACCTGGAAGCCCACCTCGCCCTCGAGCACGTACGAGTACTCGTCCTCGCGCTCGTGGACGTGCATGGGCGCCGCGAGCGCCCGCGGCGCGATGGCGTGGTCGACGAGGGAGAAGGCTCCGCCGGTCTGAGCGGACTCGAGCATGAGGCGCGCGCCGAGAGGGCCGGTGAGGACGGTCTTGCCTGCGTCTGAGCTGAGCAGTGTGGTCGTCATGCGATCACTGTACACTGTGTTTAGCGAAATGTCGAGCAAGCGCAAATACGAGCTCAAGGCGCGGGCCCAGAAGCAGGCGGAGACGCGGCAGCGGATCACGGAGGCGACGGTCGCGCTGCACGAGGAGGTCGGTCCGGCGCGCACCACCGTGGCCGAGGTCGCGCGGCGGGCGGGGGTCACGCGGCTGACCGTCTACAACAACTTCCCCGAGGAGCGCGAGCTGTTCGCCGCCTGCCAGGGGCACTGGCTCGAGCTGCACCCGCCGCCGCGCCTGGACCCCTCCGCGGGCGCCGAGCCGCTGCTGCGCGCGCTCTATGGCTGGTACCGCGAGACCGCGCGCATGGCGGAGAACGTTCGGCGCGACCGTGCGACGCTGCCCGAGCTCGACGCCCTGCTGCGCGAGACGGCTGACGCCCAGACGTCCGCGCTGGCGCAGGCGCTCGGCGGCGGCCCCCTGGCGGCGCTCGCGCTGGACTTCTGGACCTGGCGCCGCCTCGAGGCCGAGGGCCTGGACGACGCGGAGGCGGCCGCGCTGATGGCTGACATCATCTCCCCCTGATGGAGGAGCGCCTGTTCGAGATGGAGGACTCGGCCGCGGGGCCGGACGCCGGAGATCTCGCCGGCCAGCCGCTCGCCGCGCGCATGCGGCCCGCCTCCATGGGCGAGTTCGTCGGGCAGGAGCACCTGCTCGGCAGGGGCTCGGCGCTCCGCACCGCCCTCGAGCAGGGCCGGCCCCACTCGATGATCCTCTACGGGCCCCCCGGCACCGGCAAGACGACGCTCGCGCGGCTGCTCGCCGTGAACGCGCGCGCCGCCTTCGAGGAGGCCTCGGCGGTGAACGCCGGGCGCGCGGAGGTGCGGGCCGTGCTGGAGCGTGCGCAGCACCGGCTCACCACGAGCGGCGAGCGCACCATCTTCTTCCTCGACGAGATCCACCGCTTCAACAAGGCGCAGCAGGACACGCTCCTGCCGGCCGTCGAGGACGGGACGGTGATCCTGGTCGGGGCGAC
>DASQER010000193.1:0-1731 GCA_035633575.1 Thermoleophilaceae bacterium | reverse complement strand
ATCGTCATCAAGAACTCCTAGAGCGAGCGGCACCCGAGAATGGGCAGCGAGATCATCGTGGTGATCGTCGTCGCGACGGCGCTCACCTTCGACTTCACCAACGGCTTCCACGACACCGCGAACGTCGTGGCCACGTCGATTTCGACGCGCGCGATGCCGCCGCGGGTAGCGGTCGGCTATGCGTCGGTCCTGAACTTCGTCGGCGCGTTCGTCTCGCTCGAGGTGGCCGCCACGGTCGCGAAGGACGTGGTGGAGATCCAGGCGAACTCGATCGGCCTGCTCGCCGTCTTCGGCGGCCTCGTCGGTGCGATCGCCTGGAACCTGACCACGTGGTTCTTCGGCCTGCCGTCCAGCTCCTCGCACGCGCTCATCGGGGGGATGGTCGGCGCCGTCTTCGTGGCCGAGGGCGCCGACTCCGTCTTCTTCGGGGAGGGCATCCTCGGCAAGGTGATGATCCCGGCGCTCATCGCGCCGACGCTGGCCTTCATCGTCGGCGGGATCGCGATCCTGGTCCTCTACCGGATCGTCGGGCGGCTCCGGCCGGGGCCGGTCACGGCGGGCTTCCGCTTCGGCCAGGTGATCTCCGGCGGGCTGCTCGCGCTTGCTCACGGCACGAACGACGCGCAGAAGACGATGGGCGTGATCACGCTGGCCCTGGTCGCCAACGGGACGATCGCGGCGGACGACTTCCACGTGCCCAACTGGGTCGTGATCTCGGCGGCCACGGCGATCGCGCTCGGGACCTACGCCGGCGGCTGGCGCATCATCAAGACGATGGGCACCCGCATTCACAAGATGGACGCCGCCCAGGGCTTCGCCGCGCAGGGTGCCGGCTCCGCGGTGATCCTTGCCGCGTCGCACGTCGGCTTCCCGCTCTCGACCACGCACACGATCTCCGGGGCGGTGATCGGCTCGGGCGCGGCGAAGCGGCTGTCGGCCGTGCGCTGGGGCGTGGCCGGGAACATCGTGTTGGCCTGGGTCCTCACGCTGCCGGCGGCAGCGGTGATCGGCGGGCTGACCTACCTCGTCACGCGGCTGTTCGGCACCGGCGCGCTGGGACCGATCGTGGTGTCCACGGCCATCATCGTGGCGACCGCGCTTCTGTACGCGCGGCGCTCCCACCAGGCCGGTGTGCCGCCGGCGGTGGAGGGCTCGTGATCGCGTCGATCGTCGACACCCACGCCCTCGTCCAGATGCTCTGGGCCTCGCTTCTCGCCGGGGTGGGCGTGACCGCGTCCTACGGCCTCGCGATCCTCGGCGCCACGCGGGCGGTCGAGCTCGGCAGGAACGGGCGCCTCGCGGAGGCCACGATCTACGCAGTCATCGGCGTGGCCGGGTTCGCCACCGTGATCGCGGCGATCGTCTTCGGCATCGTGATGCTCGTCAACGACTAGCGGCCGAGGCCGCCAGCTCGACCACCCGCTCCAGCTCCTCGTCGCTCGTCCAGGCGCCCACCGAGGCGCGCGCCCAGGAACGCGCAGGGATTGCGCGCACGATCACTCCCTCCGCGGCCGCGCGCTCGCTGAAGGCGGGCGCGTCCGGCACCTCGAACGAGACCAGCGTCGAGGCGCCGCGCGGGGCCACGGTCACGCCGCGCTCGCGAAGCAGCGCGGCGAGCCGCTCCGCCCCGGCCACGCCCCGCTCGTGCACGCGCTCGAAGCCCGCCTCCCCGAGCACGTCGAGCGAGGCGTGCGCCCACTCGACCTGATGCGGAGCCGGAAAGCCGGTGCC
>DASQER010000192.1:0-2080 GCA_035633575.1 Thermoleophilaceae bacterium | reverse complement strand
GGGCACCGCGAAGATCCTCTACTACCTCCTCGAGGAGAACAAGCCGATCATCACCGGTGGAATTGGGACGCCCAGGAGGCAGATCGGGTGGAGGGCGAAGTCGCACAGCGGGTGGTTTGCCGAAAAAGTCCACACCGCTGGGGACGCGTATCGCCTCTTCAAGATCATCGGAGGCAAGTGGAAGCTCTCGGTCACGGTGAGCTGCGTGCTGACTGGCGTAAGGCGAGCCACAGCAGCCCCGTGAAACGGCGTCTGACCCCGTTTCACGCTGTGTGACATAGCTCACAGTCCGGTTAGACGCGTTCCGGATGGCTAGGGTCACCGCGTAAGCCGGAAACCGGCCCTGCTCGTGCGCAAGCGCTGAGCGGCGGCAAGTCCTGGTCCTGCTGGAACCCACAAAGCGCAGGCCAGGCAGTCCCACCTTGGAGGTGGTTGCTAGTGAAGAAGGCAGTGATGCTGCTGGCGTGCGCGTGCGCGCTCGTTCCCGCGGCGACGGCTCCGGCCGTGGCGGAGGCTCCGTCGCAGGCCGCAACCGCAACGACGACCACGCCAGAGGCGCGGGCGGCGAGCGCTCGTCTGCAGAGCTCCTACAACCGCTGGCGACGAAAGCTCGAGCGCCAGGGAGTGTGGCACGGCCGCAACCTCGTACGCGCGGCACGCAGCGACGACCGGGCGCCGACCGCCCGCGAGCTGCGGCACTCGATCCGGCGCATGAAGCGGCGCTTCGCGCGCTTCGCGGCTACCTACGAGGGCCGTGCGACGGTGCACCGCTTCAAGGTGCGGCACATCCCGTCGTGGGGCCGCGAGCACCTGCGCTCGATCGCGTGGTGCGAGTCGCGCAACAACCCGCGCGCGTTCAGCGCGGGCGGGACGTACCGCGGTCTCTACCAGTTCAGCTTCAGCACCTGGCGCGTGGTGGGCGGGACGGGGGATCCCGCCGCCGCGCCGCGCTCGGAGCAGACCTGGAGGGCCTGGCGGCTTCTGAAGAACCACGGTTCGGGCCACTGGCCCGTCTGCGGCTAGGACCTGAAGCCCTGCCGGCTGCGACGTCCTGCAGCCGGCAGGGAGGTCCTCCGCGCTAGCGCTGCTGCGGGGGCGGCTGCTCGTGCTGCTCGTCGCGCACGACCTCGCCCTGGTCGTCGCGCTCGAAGCGCGGCTCGCGGTCGAACTGCGCCGCGGCCTCGTCCGGATCGGCGTCCGGATCCTTCTCGGCGGCCTCGATGTGACGGTCGCGCGCCTCGCGGTGCTGCTCGTCCGCGTTGGCGGCGCGCTCGCGGGAGAGGGCCTCCTGGCGCCTGGCCTCGGCCCCCTGGACGTCGGCCTCGGCACGCGTCCTGTCCGCCTGGGCGCGCCCGACCTCCGCCTCGCGGCGGATCTCATGCGCCTCCTCCCGGCGCGTCTCGTGACGGCGCGCCCGGCCCATCCGTCCCAGCAGCGCGAACAGCGCCAGCAGAATCAGCGCGCCCACGACGATTGCGATGATCACTCCGGTATCCATACCTGTGCTCCTCCGTGGGGTTCCCGGGAGCGTACCCGGTGCCGAAGCGCCGTATACCTACTTCGTCGCGGGCTCCTCGTCCTTCAGCTCGCGCTTCAGCACCTTGCCGGTGGCGTTGCGCGGCAGCTCGTCGACGAACACGATCTCGCGCGGGACCTTGTAGCGCGCGAGGTTCTTCTTGACGTGCGCCTTCAGCTCGTCCTCGCTCGCCTTCTTGCCCGACTCGAGCACCACGAAGGCGCGCAGGCGCTGCCCGAAGTCGTCGTCGTCCACGCCGATCGCGGCGACGTCGCTCACGGCCTGGTGGCGCGCGAGCAGGTCCTCGACCTCCCTCGGGAAGACGTTCTCGCCGCCCGAGACGATCATCTCGTCGTCGCGACCCTCGACGAACAGCCGGCCCGCGTCGTCGAAGCGCCCGACGTCCCCCGTGGCCATGAGATTGCCGATGACGTCCTTCGAGCCACCGCCCGTGTAGCCCTCGAAGAGCATCTCGTTGCCGACGAAGATGCGGCCGGTCTCGCCCTTCGGGAGCTCCATGCCGTCGTCGTCGACGATCTTGACCACGGTCCCGCGGGGGATCCG
>DASQER010000191.1:0-2653 GCA_035633575.1 Thermoleophilaceae bacterium | reverse complement strand
CCGAGCAGGATCTCCGGCTGGCCGAACTCCGCGCTCTCGGAGGCGACGATCATGTCGCAGGCCAGCGCGAGCTCGCACCCGCCGCCGAGCGCGTAGCCGGACACGGCCGCCACCAGCGGCGTGCGCAGCGCGGCAAGCCGGGGCCAGAAGCGCGCGGCGGGGGAGGTGAGCACCTCGGCGAAGGTCCGCTTCGCCATCGCCTTGATGTCGGCGCCGGCCGCAAACCACTCGTCGCTTCCGGCGATCACGATGCAGCGCACCTCGGGGTCGTCGTCCCAGCGCTCGCAGAGCGCCGCCAGCTCCTCCATCAGCTCCGCGGACAGGGCGTTGCGCGCCTCGGGGCGGTCGAGGCGGGCCAGGCCGACGGCGCCGCGTGTCTCGGCTGAAACGGTGGCCATGATCAGGGGACCAGCGCGTTGATTCCGGTCACGGCCCGCCCGATGATCAGCTTCTGGATCTGCGAGGTGCCCTCGTAGAGCGTCGTCACGCGGGCGTCGCGCATGTAGCGCTCCACGGGATAGTCGTCCACGTAGCCCGAGCCGCCGTGGATCTGGATCGCCAGGTTCGCGCAGTTCACCGCCGCCTCGGTCGCGTAGAGCTTGGCGATCGAGGTCTCCGTGGTGTTCGGCTTGCCGCCGTCCTTCAGCCAGCCGGCTCGCCAGACGAGTCCGCGGGCCGCCTCCGTCTGCACCACCATGTCCGCGATCATCTCCTGCACGAGCTGGAAGGACGCGATCGGGCGATCGAACTGGGTGCGCTCCTTCGCGTAGGCCACGGAGGCGTCGACCGATCCCTGGCAGATTCCGACGCAGCCGGCCGCGACGCTGTAGCGGCCCGAGTCGAGCGCGGACATGGCGATCTTGAAGCCGTCGCCGATCTCTCCCATGAGGCTGTTGTCGGGGACCTCCACGCCGTCGAGCGACAGCTCCGCGGTGTCGGAGCCCTTCAGCCCGAGCTTCCCGTGGATCTCCTGCGAGGAGAAGCCCTCCGAGTCCGTCGGCACGAGGAAGCACGCGAGGCCCTTGTGCTTCTTCTCCGGATCCGTCTGGGCGAAGATCATCGCGAGCTTCGCGTAGTTGCCGAGCGAGATCCACATCTTGCCGCCGCTTAAGCGCCAGCCGCCGTCGATCTTCTCGGCGCGCGTCTTCAGGTTCGAGGCGTCCGAGCCGGTGTCGGGCTCGGTGAGCCCGAAGCAGCCGAGCGCCTCCCCGGAGCAGAGCTGCGGCAGCCACTCCTGCTTCTGCTCCTCGCTTCCCCAGCGGACGATCGAGGAGCACACGAGCGAGGTCACAACCGAGACGACGGTGCGCATCGACGAGCAGCCGCGCCCGACCTCCTCGACGATCAGCGCGTACGTCCGGTAGTCCACGCCGCGGCCGCCGTACTCCTCCGGCACGATGGCCCCGAGGAAGCCCATGTCGGCGATCTTCTGGACGAGCTCGGTGTCGAAATGCTCGTTGCGGTCGTTCTCGCGGGCGCGCGGGACGATCTCGCGATCGCTGAATTCGCGGGCGGTTTCGCGGATGAGCTGCTGTTCGTCAGTGAGTTCGAAATCGATCATGTGCTCCTGATTCTGCAAGATGCGGGAGGTCGTGGCGGAAAAGCAGACATGGGATTTCCCCGAGGGGCACGAGATCGCCCCCGGCCGGACGACCCTGAAGTTACTCGGCGGAGGCAACCGCTACGAGGTCTACCTCGTGTGGGACGAGCGCCTCTTCAGCGTCATGGTGGCCAAGGTGCTGCGTCCCGACCTGGTCGAGGAGGAGTACGCGCTGCGCGGCCTGCGCCGCGAGATGGAGGCCCTCGAGGCCCTCGCGCACCCGGTCCTCCTGCGCGGCTTCGACTCCCACATCGAGGGGCCCCACCCGCACGTCGTGGTCGAGCACCTGGAGGGGCCGACGCTGCGCCGGCTGATCCGCAAGGGCGGCGCGCTGCCGATCGAGCAGACGCTGCCGCTGGGACTCCATGTGGCGTCGGTGATCCATTACATGGCCGAGGAGGGCTGGGTCCACCTCGACCTGAAGCCGGACAACCTGGTGATGGGCATCCCGCCGCGGGTGATCGACCTGAGCCTGGCGCGCACCGTCGAGCGGGCGAAGAGGCTCACCGATTACATCGGCACCAACGCATACATGCCGCCGGAGCAGTGCAACCCACGCGGCGACGTCGGCCCGCCGGCCGACGTCTGGGGCCTGGGGGCCACGCTCTACCACGCGGTGGCCGGCAAGCTTCCCTTCCGGCGGCCGCGCACGCGCGACGAGGACGCCCCGCTCGAGGACCGCTTCCCGCAGCTGGAGGACGAGCCCCGGCCGTGGCCGCGCCCGGTCCCGCAGGCGCTCTCCGAGGCGATCCTGTCCTGCCTGCGCAAGGACCCCGCCGAGCGGCCGGCGGCGGGCGAGCTGGCAATGATGCTGCAGCCTCTGGTGGCGGAACTTCCATCGAAGCTGACGCTCGGGCGGCGTGGCCCCACCCGGCTGGGGTGAGACCATCGCTGCGCCGCGGGCACCGCCCGCGGCTTGCGCCAAGGCGCGTGAGTTTCGGCAATTCGTCGTGTTTCAGGTACCGAGGCTGGAACCAGAACAGGGAGCTGCCGATGAACCGACACATGCATTCACACCCTTCAACCGCCTACCTGCGGCTGGCCGAGGGCCCT
>DASQER010000190.1:0-3665 GCA_035633575.1 Thermoleophilaceae bacterium | reverse complement strand
CAGGCCATCGAGCTGAGCCGGGCCTACCGCGGCACGACGCTGCTCCTGAGCGACGTGCTCGAGGCAGACGACGAGTACACCGGCCTCCACAGTCACGGCGTCGTCTCGCTGTCGGTGGCCGTGGCAGACGCGATGGGCCTGGGCTCGGCCGAGCGCCGCGACGTCGAGTTCGGCGCGCTGCTGCACGACGTCGGCAAGATCGCCGTGCCGAAGGAGATCATCAACGAGCCGGGCCCGCTCACCGACGACGAGTGGTTCGTGATCAAGACGCACACGATCGAAGGCCAGCGGATGCTCGACCAGGTGGGCGGCCTGCTGAGCCGGGTCGGGCGCATAGTCCGCTCGTCGCACGAGAAGTGGGACGGCAGCGGCTACCCCGACGGCCTCACCGGCCACGAGATCCCGGTGGGGGCCGCGATCGTGTCGTGCTGCGACGCCTTCAACGCCATGACGACGGACCGCTCGTACCGAGCCGCGATGTCTGTCGACGAGGCGATCGGCGAGGTCGAGGTGAACGCCGGCACGCAGTTCAGCCCTGCGGTGGTCCGGGCGCTGCTGCGCGTGCTGCGCGAGGACCCGCTCACCGCCGGGGCACGCGGTCCGCGCGCAGTCGCGGCAGCCTGAGGCGGAGGCGGCTGGGTCCGCTCTAAACTCGACTCCATGCCGAAGCTGCCGCGCAGCAACGGGAAGGCCACCACGCGAGAGCGGGCGAAGAAGCCCGCAGCGAAGCCTGCGGCCCCGGCCAAGGACAGCGCACGCCCCGCGGCGAAGCGCAGCCGCGCCGCTGCGGCGACCAAGTCGCCGCCCAAGAAGAAGCGCCCAGCGACGGGCGGGAACGGCCGCACGGCGACCGCCGAGCGCGACTTCCGCCACCGCCCGGTGGACCGGCACGACAAGCACACGCCCGCCGGCCCGAAGACGAAGCTCACCGACGCCGAGCGCGGACTTCTCGGGGACCTGTTCGCGGTGGTCAAGGAGAACGCGCCCGAGGCCGCCGAGGACATCGACCGCCAGCTCGTCGAGCGCGCCTTCCTCTTCTCCTGCGAGCGCCACGCGGACCAGCGCCGGGCGAGCGGCGAGGACTTCATCGTGCACCCGGTGGGCGTGGCCAAGATCTGCGCCGGCATGCGGCTCGACACGCCCACGCTGTGCGCCGCCCTGCTGCACGACACGGTCGAGGACACGAGCGCCTCGCTCGACGAGGTGCGCGACGAGTTCGGCGACGAGATCACGCAGCTCGTCGACGG
This sequence comes from Thermoleophilaceae bacterium, assembly GCA_035633575.1. Taxonomy (GTDB): domain Bacteria; phylum Actinomycetota; class Thermoleophilia; order Solirubrobacterales; family Thermoleophilaceae; genus JACVRW01. The sequence goes on along the minus strand of DASQER010000190.1, from coordinate 2,418 downwards.
CCTGACGAAGCTGTCGGGCGTCACCTTCCAGAGCCGCGACGACCGCCAGGCGGAGAACTACCGCAAGATGATGGTCGCGATGGCCCAGGACATCCGGGTCATCCTGATCAAGCTCGCCGACCGCCTGCACAACATGCGCACGATCGGCTCGATGCCGAGGAACAAGCAGCAGGAGAAGGCGATGGAGACCCTCGAGATCTTCGCCCCCCTTGCGCACCGGCTCGGCATCCACGCGATCAAGTGGGAGCTCGAGGACCTCGCCTTCACGACGCTCCACCCGCGCAAGTACACCGAGATCAGGCAGCTCGTCTCGCAGCAGCGCGAGGAGCGCGAGGCCTACGTGGAGCGCGCCGGCGAGTACCTCGGCAAGGAGCTGAAGGCGGTCGGCATCGAGGCCGAGATCTCAGGACGGGCAAAGCACTTCTACTCGATCTACTCGAAGATGACGAAGAAGGGCCGCGAGTTCAACGAGATCTACGACCTCACCGCGATGCGCGTGATCGTGGACTCGGTGAAGGACTGCTACGGCGCGGTCGGCGTGATCCACTCGCTCTGGAAGCCGCTGCCGGGCCGCTTCAAGGACTGGGTCGCGATGCCCAAGTTCAACATGTACCAGGCCCTGCACACGACGGTGATCGGTCCCGAGGGCAGGCCGCTCGAGATCCAGATCCGCACGATGGAGATGCACCGCACCGCCGAGCTCGGCGTGGCGGCGCACTGGATCTACAAGGAGGACGGCGGCAAGCCGGTCGAGCAGAAGGTCGAGTGGCTGCGCCACCTGCTCGACTGGCAGCAGGAGATGGACGACCCGCAGGAGTTCGCCGAGACGCTGAAGGCGGACCTCTTCGAGGACGAGGTGTTCGTGTTCACGCCGAAGGGCGAGGTCAAGTCGCTCGGCGCGGGCGCCACGCCGCTCGACTTCGCCTACGAGATCCACACCGACGTCGGCCACCGCTGCGTGGGCGCCAAGGTGAACGGCAAGATCGTGCCGCTCCACTACACGCTCCAGTCGGGCGACATCTGCGAGGTGCTGACCTCGAAGAAGGAGCGCGGGCCCTCGCGCGACTGGCTCGCCCTCGCCAAGACCACGCGCGCGCAGTCGAAGATCCGCGCCTGGTTCAAGCGCGAGCGCCGCGAGGACTCCGAGCGCACCGGCCGCGAGATCCTCCAGGAGAGCCTGAAGCGTGCCGGCCTCCCGCCGCAGAAGATGGCGGGCTCGCCGCTGCTCGCCGACGTGATCCGCGAGATGGGCTTCCGGAAGGGCGAGGACTTCTACATCGCCCTCGGCCAGGCCAAGATCTCCGCGAAGACCGTCACCCAGAAGCTGATGAACCGCCTGAAGGAGGGCGAGTCCGCGGTCGACGACCCCTCGCCGGCGGCGGAGCTGCTCGAGCGCAAGGAGACGCCCCGCAAGACAGCCGCCTCATCGACCTACGGCATCAAGGTCGAGGGCGTGGACGACGTGATGCTGCGGCTCGCCAAGTGCTGCCGGCCCGTTCCGGGGGACCCGATCGTCGGCTACATCTCGCTGGGCAAGGGCATCACGATCCACCACGACTCGTGCCCGAACGCGAAGGCCCTCAAGAAGAACCCCGAGCGCTTCGCCAGCGTGGAGTGGGACGGCGACACCACCTCCTCCTTCCGCGTGGAGCTGCAGATCGACGGCTGGGACCGCCACCGCCTGCTCGAGGACCTCTCGCGCACCTTCGCCGAGACCGGCATCAACATCCTCGAGGCCCGCTGCACCGTGGTGCACCCGATGGTGAAGAACCGCTTCGTCGTCGAGGTGGGGGACACGCAGTCGCTGAAGACCTGCATCACGCGAATCCGGAACATCGAGTCGGTGTTCGACGCCTACCGGGTCACGCCGACGGGCTGATGGCGCCGGCGGGCGCAAGCGTCTTCATAGTCGACGACCACTCGTTCTTCCGCGCCGGGCTACGCAGCCTGCTCGTCGAGCACGGCTTTCCGGTTGTCGGCGAGGCCGGCACCGGCCAGGCCGCCATCCCGCTGATCGAGCGCAGGCGCCCCGACGTCGTGATCATGGACCTGTCCATGCCGGGCATGTCCGGGATCGAGGCGACGCGCGCGCTTACGAGGCGCTTTCCGTCCATCGCGGTCTTGGTAGTCACGGTGTCCGCGACGGACAGCGACGTGCTGGACGCGCTCGAGGCGGGTGCAGCGGGGTATCTGCTGAAGGACTCTGGACCCGACGAGATCGTGCGGGCGCTGCGCGCGTCGCTCGACGGCGACACGCCGCTGTCGCCACGCGTCGCAGGGCTGGTGGTTCAGCGGGCGCGAGGCATGGCGGGCGCTGGCGACGTGTCCGTGGAGGCGGTGGAGGAGCTGACGCGGCGCGAGCTCGAGGTCCTCCGTTTCCTGGCCCAGGGCCTCGAGAACACCGCGATCGCGCAGGAG
>DASQER010000189.1:0-8936 GCA_035633575.1 Thermoleophilaceae bacterium | reverse complement strand
GCGGTGATGCTGCTCGGCGTCCTGACCTTCCAGGAGGTCGGCACCGTGGCCGTGTACCCGCTGGTCATCGGCGGCGTGTCGCTGATCGCCTCGATCATCGGCACCTTCGCGGTGCGCAGCCGCGCTGGGAACGTCGAGCGGGCTCTCTACCAGGGGCTGATCGTCTCCGGGGTGCTTGCCGCGATCGCGTTCCTGCCGATCACGCTCACGATGATGGACGACCTCCACTACAAGGAGGGCGTGTCCGACCTGCTGCGGGCGGGCGCCTCGGTGCCGTCGGCCATGGAGCTGTGGCTCTGCACGCTCGTCGGGATCGGCGTGACCGCCGGCCTGTTCGTGATCACCGACTACTACACCTCGACGCGCTTCCGGCCGGTGCGGACCACCGCCCGCGCGTCGCAGACCGGTCACGCGACGAACATCATCCAGGGACTGGCGCAGGGCCTCCAGTCCACGGCCGCTCCGGCGATCCTGCTGGTGCTCGGCATCCTGGTGGCCAACGAGCTGGCGGGCATCTACGGAATCGGCGTGGCGGTGATGGCGCAGTTGTCGCTGACCGGCCTGATCGTTGCGCTGGACGCCTTCGGGCCGATCACCGACAATGCCGGCGGCATCGCCGAGATGGCGAACCTGCCGGAGGAAGTGCGGAACGTGACCGACCCGCTCGACGCGGTCGGCAACACGACCAAGGCCGTCACCAAGGGCTACGCGATCGGTTCCGCCGTGCTCGCCGCCCTGGTGCTCTTCGCGGCCTTCGTCGAGGAGTTGCGCGAGGAGGCGGTCAAGGAGGGCAAGGCCGTCGTGAGCTTCGAGATCTCGCAGCCCGAGGTGCTGATGGGCCTGATCATCGGCGGCATGATGGTCTACCTGTTCGCCGCCCTGGCGATCGAGGCCGTGGGCCGCGCCGGCGGCGGCGTGGTCGAGGAGGTGCGCCGGCAGTTCCGCGAGAAGCCGGGCATCATGGACCGCACCGAGAAGCCCGACTACGCGCAGGCCGTTGCGATCGTGACCGCCTCCGCGCAGCGGGAGATGATCCTCCCCGCGCTGATCCCGATCGTGGTCCCGCTCGTGGTGGGCATGCTGTCCACACAGGCCCTCGGGGGCCTGCTGATCGGCGTGATCGTGGTGGGCTTCTTCGCTGCCGTCTCGATGACGGCCGGCGGCGGTGCCTGGGACAACGCCAAGAAGCTGATCGAGGACGGCGAGTACGGCGGCAAGGGCTCGGAGGCCCACGCCGCCTCCGTCACCGGCGACACGGTGGGCGACCCCTACAAGGACACCGCCGGCCCGGCGATCAACCCGATGATCAAGGTCGCGAACATCGTGGCCCTGCTGATCGTCCCGTTCCTGGTATAGCCCCGCTCCAGGGCGCGTAGCGGAACCGTTACACAGGGCACGCCCGTGTGACGGTTCCGCTGCCACCCTGGCCAGGTGGGCTATCGGAGTGGCGGATATAGCAACCGAGATGGCCCACCTGCCGTTGGGCGGGCGATTGCGGAACTCGCCGCGCGGCAGCACGGGGTGATCTCGGTGCCGCAGTTGCGCGGTCTGGGGCTGGACAGGTACTGGGTCCACCGGCGCGTCGAGAGCGGGCTGCTCCACGCGGTGCACCGAGGGGTGTACTCGGTCGGGACTCGGGCAGTCTCCGCGCGTGGCAGGTATCTGGCGGCAGTGATGGGATGCGGGCCGGGCGCCGCGCTCAGCCATCGCTCCGCCGGAGACCTCTGGGGAATACGGTCGAGCGCCACGCGCGTGGAGGTGACGATTCCGCGTGGACGCGCCGGGCCGCCCGGCGTACAAGTCCACCGCAGCCGGATGCTGGATCCCGGGGACTTCACGACGAGCGACGGAATCCGGGTCACGACCCCCGCCCGGACCCTTCTCGACCTCAGTGCCGTCGTTCATCCGCAGGACCTGGCGGCCGCGCTCGACCGGGCGGAGCGGCTCAGGATCTTCGACCTGACCGCGGTGAACGAGCTGCTCGACCGCGCGCAGGGGCGGCGCGGCGCGGCCGCGCTCCGCCGGGCGATCGCGGGCTGGGAGCCCAGTCAGGAGAAGAGCAGGTTGGAGCGCCGCTTCAGGGAGCTGATGCGAGCCGCACGCGACATCCCGAGCCCTCTCTTCAACGCTCTTCTCGACGGAGAGACAGCCACGCACGAGGTCGACGCCTTCTGGCCGGAGCACCACCTGGTCATCCAGCTCGACGGCTTCGAATACCACCGCACCCGCCGCGACCGCGAGCGCGATGCCGCCAGCGACGCCGACCTCGAGCTGGTGGGCCGCCGGGTGATGCGCTTGACCTGGGACGACGTCACGGTTCACGGCGGGCGCACGCTGCGCCGGATCCGGCTCGCGAGCGCGTAGGCTCGGGACCCTGCCGCGCGCCGACGACATCCATGCGATCCCGGACGACCTGCCGGTGCCGGAGGACGACGGCGCGGCGGATCACCTGCCGGGCCGGGCGCTGCCGGCGATCGCGCTGCCGTCCACGGCGGGCAGCGACGTTCGGCTCGACGAGCTGCCCGGGCTGACGGTCCTGTTCTGCTACCCCCGAACCGGCCGGCCCGACGAGGAGCTGCCGCCCGGCTGGAACGCCATCCCGGGCGCGCGCGGCTGCACCCCCGAGGCCTGCGGCTTCCGGGATCGCCACCATGGCTTCGCCGACCTCGATGCACGCGTGCTGGCCCTCAGCACTCAATCGAGCGACTACCAGCGCGAGCTGGCCGACCGCCTTCAGCTGCCCTTCCCCGTCCTGAGCGACGAGCGGCTCGAGCTGACCCGCGCGCTCGGCCTGCCGACATTCGAGACCAGCGGCTGGACGCTCCTCAAGCGCCTCACGCTGGTGATCGACGAGGGGAAGATCAAGCACGTCTTCTATCCCGTCTTCCCGCCCGACTCACACGCCGTCGCTGTGCTGGATTGGCTTCGCGGCTGAGGTAGGTCCCGAGCTCGTTGTTCGGGGTCCGCACGAGGACGAACCCGTCCCGGCGATGGGCGCGACCCGCCTCATGGGACGACGCTAGTCCCCAGCGCGCCGAGCGCAAATCGCGGCCAACAGCCTCCCGGACCATTAGCGTGCGGCAGTCGATGGCCGAGTACCGCCCCAAGAACCGCGGGCTCGAGCGGGTGCTCGGGACGGGTGCGCTCTTCTCGACGGCCTACGGCAACGTCGGCAGCTCGATCTACTACGCGCTCGGCCTCGTGGCGATCTACGCGGCCGGCATGACGCCGGTCGTGTTCGTCATCGCCGGCCTGATCTTCGCCGCCACCGCCGCCACCTACGCCGAGGCCACCACGATGTTCCCCGAGGCCGGCGGCTCGTCCAGCTTCGCGCGGCGCGCCTTCAACGAGTTCTGGTCCTTCTTCGCGGCGTGGGGCCAGATGCTCACCTACATCATCACGATCGCCATCTCGGCGTTCTTCGTGCCGCACTACCTCGGAGTCTTCTGGGACCCGCTCGGCGAGTCGCCCGCGGACATCGCCGGCGGCATCGTCGTCGTGGTCCTGCTCGGCGCGCTCAACATCGTGGGCGTGAAGGAGTCCGCGAGGATGAACATCGGCTTCGCGGTCGCCGACTTCCTGACCCAGGTGATCCTCGTGGTCGTCGGCATCGTGCTGGTGTTCGACCCGGACTTGCTGGTGCGTCAGGTGGACTTCGGCACGTCGCCGGCGGTGGGCGACTTCCTCATCGCGATCCCGGTGGCGATGGTCGCGTACACCGGCATCGAGACGATCTCGAACATGGCCGAGGAGGCGCGCGACTACGGCAAGACGATCCCGCGCGGAATCGGCCTCGTGGTCGGTGCCGTGGCCGTGATCTACACCTTCCTGCCAGCCGTGGCGCTGTCGGCGATGCCCGTCGTCAACGGCGAGACCAAGCTGGCGCTGCCGAAGGAGGAGGGCGGCTACGCCGATGACCCCGTCCTCGGAGTGGTGGCGAACATGGACCTCGGGTCGCTCCAGCACCCGGCGGAGATCTACGTCGGCATCCTCGCGTCCACGATCCTGTTCATCGCGACCAACGCCGGGATCCTCGGCGTCTCACGGCTCAGCTACTCGATGGGCCAGCACCGTCAGCTCCCGGAGCTGCTGCGGCTGCTCCACCCGCGCTTCCGCACGCCCTACATCGCCATCGCCGTGTTCAGCGCGGTCGCCTGCCTCGCCATCGTGCCCGGCCAGGCCGACTTCCTCGGGGTGATCTACGCGTTCGGCGCGATGCTCTCGTTCACGATCGCGCACGTGTCCGTGACCGCGCTTCGGATCAAGCGCCCGGACCTGGAGCGCCCGTGGAAGGGTCCCGGCAACGTCCGGATCGGCGGCCGCGAGCTGCCGCTCTACGCGCTCCTCGGCGGCCTCGGCACCGGCATCGCGCTCGTGGTGGCGACCGTCCTCGACCTGCGCGTGCTCGCCTCGGGCGTTGGCTGGATGGCGCTCGGGATCACGCTCTACGTCATCTACAGGCGCCGCCAGGGGCTCTCGCTCACGGAGACCCACAAGATCGTGACGCCGAAGCCGGTGGTGGACCACGAGGTGGAGTACGAGTCGATCCTCGTGGCCTTCGAGGACGACCACTACTCGCCCGAGGCGGTCTCGACCGCGGTGCGCCTGGCGGCGCGGCGGCGCCGCGGCATCCACGTGCTCGTGACGATCACCGTGCCGCCGAACTCGCCGATCGACGCGGCGATGCCCGAGCAGGAGGCGCGCGCCTCCTCGATGATCGACTCCGCTCGCGTGCGGGGCGGCCGGCGGGTGACCGGCCACTGGGAGAAGGTGCGCCCGGGCCAGGCGGGCCGCCGCGTGGTCGAGGAGGCCAAGGAGATCCGGGCGCGCGCGGTCGTGATGCCGCTGCCGCCCCGTCGCACCGGGACGTCGCTGTTCGGGCGTACGCTGGAGACCGTGTTGAGCGAGCGCCCGTGCCGTGTGATCATCGACTCCTCGAGGGCCGTGTCGTGAGGAGCGCCTACGTCGCCTCAACCCGCGTGCTCGGCGGGCTGCTCGTCCTGGTCGGGGTCGCGATGGTCGTCTCGGCCCTCGCCCGCGGCGGCGGGGTGTTCGCGCTCGGGGTGGTGCTCGGCACCATGCTCGCCCTGCTCGGCGCCGGGCGGCTCTGGCTGGCGCGCGGCGGGGAGCAGTGACCGGGTCCGGCGACGAGGGCCGCGCCGGCCAGATGTCGGACCGGGCGCGGCAGGGCCTGAAGCGCGGCTCGGAGCGGGCCCGCGTCCTGATCGCGCGAACGCTCGGGGAGCCGGCGCTGTTCGCGATCACGCTCAGCGCGGTCGTCTCGGCGATCTTCCTCTCGCTCGGCGTGGTGGCCAACCGCGCGCTGGGCCTCACGCCGCTCGTGTTCCTGCTCGCCGGGGTGTTCTTCGCGGTGACGATGGCCACCTACGTCGAGGGCAGCTCACTGCACGTCGAGCGCGGCGGCGCCTCGACCTTCGCCCGCTACGCGTTCGACGAGTTCTGGAGCTTCCTGGCCGGCTGGGCGATCCTGCTCGACTACCTGATCGTGATGGCGATCGGGGCGGTCGTCGTCTCGGAGTACCTGACCGTGTACTGGAGCGAGCTCGACGAGGGCGCCCTGCCGCTCGTCCTCGCGGGGGGCGCGCTGTTGCTGGTGGCGGCCCTGAACATTCGCGGGCTGACCGCCGAAAGGCTCGGCACCGTTCTGCGGCTCTCGCTCTTCAGCATCGTCGTCCTCGTCGCGGTCTCCGTCATCGGGTTCGCCCAGTACTGGGATCCGGGGGCGATCCGCTCCTCGATCGACCTCGGGGTGGCGCCGCGCTGGGAGGACCTGATCTTCGCGACCGGCATCGCCACCGTGGCGGTTATCGGGGTGGAGGCAGCGTCGGGGCTCGCCGGCGAGGTTCGCGTGGGCCGCCGCGGCCTGCGGCGGGTAGTGCTCGCCTCGGTAGCCGCCGCGCTGCTGCTGTTCCTGTGCGTGTCGGTCGCCGGGCTGATGGCGGCGCCGGTCGTGGGCGACCGCACGGCGCTCGGCGGGCGCTACCTCGAGGCGCCCGTGCTCGCCATCGTGTCGGGCTACGAGCCCGGGGTGCTGCTCGACGTGGCCCGCTACGCCGTCGGCGCCACGGCCGCCGCGCTCCTGCTGGCGGCGATGAACGGCCAGATGCTCGGGCTCTCCAGGCTCTCCTACTCGCTCGCCACGAACCGCCAGATCCCCAGCGCCGTTGGGCGCCTGCACCGTCGCCGGGGCACGCCCTACGTGACCATCTCCGTCGCCGCGCTGATCGCATTCGCGCTGGCCCTTCCGCACGACCTGGAGTTCCTCGCGGGCCTGTTCGCCTTCGGCGCCATGATCGCGTTCGCGCTCGCGCACCTGTCGGTGATCGTGCTTCGCTTCCGCGAGCCGGACCGGCCCAGCGCCTTCCGCGTGCCGCTCTCGATCCCGATACGCGGCGTGAGGGTGCCGCTGCCCGCGGTGTTCGGGGCGCTGTTCGCGGTCTCGGTCTGGGTGAGCGTCGTGACCTTCCACGAGGGCGCGCGCGTGATCGGTGCCGCCTGGATGGCCGCGGGGATGACGCTCTACGTGGTCCACCGGCGCGGCCAGGACAAGTCGCTCACCCAGCGCTTCACCATCCCCGCCGAGGCGCTCCAGGACAGCGGTGGCGCTCAGTACGGCAGCATCCTCGTCCCCGTGTTCGGGGAGGAGCTCGACGACGAGATCGTCGGCACGGCGGGCCGGCTCGCCGCCTCGGCCGGCGAGGAGGAGGGCGGCGCGGTGCTCGAGGCGCTCTACGTCTTCGAGATCCCGATGTCCCTGCCGATCGACGCGCGCGTGCCCGACGAGCGGGTGCGGGAGGCGAAGCGCGTGCTGGCCCGAGCCAAGGAGGTGGGGGAGGAGTACGCGGGCGTGGAGGTGGCCACGGCCATGGTGCGCGGCCGCTTGGCCGGCCAGGCGATCGTCTCCGAGGCGAGCCGGCGGGGAGTCGAGGCGATCGTCCTCGGGGCCGAGGAGCCCAGCCGCGTGCGCGGCGGGGCGATCCTCGGGGGCCGCGGACGGGCACGCGACCGCTTCGTGGGAGACACGACCAGGTATGTGGTCGAGAAGGCCCCGTGCAAGGTGATCCTCACCGCCCCGCCGGCGGGCGAGGAGGGCACCCGCGAGGGCGTCCTGCCCTAGACCGGCGCGACCGCGCCACGGGCGGCGGCTTCTGGCGGGGCCGGATGTATTGTGGGACCAATATGTTCGTTCTGATCGTCGGTTGCGGGCGCGTGGGCTCTGCGATCGCCAACTCCATGCTCGAGGAGGGGCACGAGGTCTCCGTCCTGGATGAGGACGCCGAGGCCATCGCGCTGCTCGATCGCGGGCAGCCCGACAGCTGGGAGGAGCGCGGCGGGCAGTTCACCGAGGGCACCGCGCTCGAGATCGACGCGCTGCTCGCCGCCGGGGTCGAGCGGGCGGACGCCTTCGTCGCCTCCACGGACGGCGACAACACGAACCTGGTGATCGCGCAGATCGCGAAGCGCCGCTTCGACATCGAGCGCGTGGTCGTGCGCGTGCTCGACCCCGCCCGCGCGCGCTGGTACGCCGAGCAGGGGCTCCAGACCGTCTGCCCCACGCAGACCGCCATCGAGCTCCTCGAGGCGGCGGTGCGCGGCCAGATCCGCTTCGAGGGAGTCTCGGGCTAACTGATGTACGTCGTCATCGTCGGTGCTGGGAAGGTGGGCTGGAACCTCGCGCGCGAGCTGATCAACAAGCGTCACGAGGTGACCGTCATCGAGTCGGACCAGCACCGCTACGCCGTGGTCGAGCAGGAGCTCGAGCACAGCGCGATGTACGGCGACGGCTCGGAGCTCTGGGTGCTCGAGCGCTCGGGGATCGAGCGCGCGGACCTGGTCGTCGCGGTGACCGGCGACGACGAGGACAACATCCTCATCTCGCAGGTCGCGCGCGAGAAGTACGGGGTCGCGCGCGTGGTCGCCCGCTGCAACAACCCGCGCAACCTCCAGCACTTCGAGCTGCTCGGCGTGCGGCCGGTGATCTCGGCCACGGACCTGATCCTGCGCCTGATCGAGCACCAGGTCCCGAAGTACGGCCTGGTGCACCTGCTCGACCTCCCGGAGGAGCGCCTCGAGATCATCGAGCTCGAGGTGGCCGACGGCTCGCCGGCGGCCGGCCGGGCGGTCGAGGACCTCGGGTTGCCGGACGGCTCACTGGTGATCTCGATCCTGCGCGACGGCGGTGGGTTCGTGCCGACCGGCGACTCCGTAGTCGAGCCGGGCGACGAGGTGCTGGTGGTGCTCGATATGGGCATCGAGGCGCGCGTGACGGAACTGTTCACGGCCCGCACGGCCGCGTAGGGACGTGGCGCGCCGCAGGGTCAACCACCTGCTGATCGGCGGCGGCCTCGCCGCCGCGAACTGCGCTCGCTGGCTGCGCGAGGAGGGCGGCGAGGGCTCCATCCTGCTGGTGGGCCGCGAGCCGAACCCGCCGTACAACCGCCCGCCGCTCTCCAAGGGCTACCTGCAGGGCAAGGAGTCGCGCGAGGACGTGCTGTTTCGGCCCGCCGAGTGGTGGGACGAGCAGCGCATCGAGCTGCTCACGCGAACGAGCGTGATGAAGCTCGACAGCGCCGAGCGGGTCGCCACGCTCTCGACCAAGGAGGAGGTCGAGTTCGACACCGCGCTGCTCGCCACGGGGGCCAACGTGAAGCGCCTGCGCACCGAGGGCTGCGACCTCGACGGGATCCACTACCTGCGCGCGTTCAAGAACTCCGACGAGATCTCCGCAGAGGCCGCCGATGCGGAACATGTGGTCCTCGTCGGCGGCAGCTACATCGCCTGCGAGGTTGCCGCCTCGCTGACCGCGAAAGGCAAGCGCTGCACCTGCGTGATGCTGGAGGAGATCGCGATGTCGCGTTCGTTCGGAGACGAGGCGGGCCGGTTCTTCCACGATGTGCTGAGCTCGCACGGGGTCG
>DASQER010000188.1:0-6585 GCA_035633575.1 Thermoleophilaceae bacterium | reverse complement strand
GCGCTCGAGTGCTGCGGCTTCGGCGGGACGTTCGCGGTGAAGAACGCGGACGTGTCGACCGCGATGCTCTCTGACAAGCTGCGCGGCGTGCTCGACACCCGCGCCGAGGTGGTGTGCTCGGTCGACTCCTCGTGCCTCATGCACATCGGCGGCGGGCTGTCGCGCGGGCGCTCGGGCGTGCGGCCGGTGCACCTCGCGGAGATCCTCGCCTCGACGGAGGACGAGCCGTGGCCCTGAGAGGCTTCCCCGAGGCCGCTCGGCGGTCCCTGGGCGACAGCCAGCTGCGGGCCAACCTCGCGCGGGCCACCTCGACGATCCGCGACAAGCGCGCGCGGGTGGTGGCGGAGCTGCCGGACTGGGAGGAGCTGCGGGCGGCGGGCTCCGCGATCAAGGACGCGGCGCTCTTCGGCCTCGACGCGTCCCTACAGCAGCTCGAGGCCGCCGTCATCTCCGCCGGCGGCAATGTCCACTGGGCGAAGGACGGCGATGAGGCGTGCTCCATCGTCGCCGCCGTCGCACGGTCCCACGGGGTGGACGAGGTGGTGAAGGTGAAGTCGATCGCGACTGACGAGATCTCGTTGAACGAGCGGCTCGCCTCCGCCGGCATCCTCGCCATCGAGACCGACCTCGCCGAGCTGATCATCCAGCTCGACGGCGACTTCCCTTCGCACATCCTCGTGCCGGCGATCCACCGCAACCGCGCCGAGATCCGCGACATCTTCCGCCGCGAGCTCGGACTGGAGGACCTCACCGACGACCCGGCGGCCCTCGCCGAGGCCGCCCGCCTGCACCTGCGGGCGAAGTTCCTGTCGGCGCGCATGGGAGTGAGCGGGGCGAACTTCGCGGTGGCGGAGACCGGCAGCGTCTGCGTCTTCGAGTCCGAGGGCAACGGGCGCATGTGCACGACGCTGCCCGAGGTCCTCGTGACCGTGATGGGGGTCGAGAAGGTCGTGCCGAGCTGGCGCGACATGGAGGTGTTCCTCCAGCTCCTGCCGCGATCGTCCACGGGCGAGCGCATGAACCCGTACACCTCCGTGTGGAGCGGGCCGGGCGACGGGCCCTCGGAGTTCCACCTGGTGCTGCTCGACAACGGCCGGGTGCGCACGCTCGCCGACGAGGTGGGACGCCAGGCGTTGCGCTGCATCCGCTGCAGCGCGTGCCTGAACGTATGCCCCGTGTACACGCGGGTGGGAGGGCACGCGTACGGCTCGGTCTATCCGGGGCCCATCGGCGCGATCCTGACGCCCCAGTTGAAGGGAATCGAGGAGGCCCGATCGCTCCCCTACGCCTCCTCCCTGTGTGGGGCGTGCGGCGAGGTCTGCCCGGTGAAGATCGAGATCCCGCGGCTGCTCACGCACCTGCGCGCCCGCGAGACCGCCTCGCGCCCCCGCTTCGACCCCGAGAACCTCACCATGAAGGCCCTCTTCCACACCTTCTCGTCACGCGAGCGCTACGAGCGGGCACAACGGATCGCCCGCACGGCCGCGCGACCGCTCGTGCGCCGCGGCAAGATCGCCCGCGCGCCGGGCCCGCTGGCGGGCTGGACGATGTCCCGCGACCTCCCGGCGCCCGCGCCCGAGACCTTCCGCGAGTGGTGGCGCCGCACCCGCGGCCCCGCCCGGCGGCCGGCGAATCCGATTTTGAGCCCCTATGACGGGCCCAAAGTCGGATCGGTCGCGGACGGGGCGGCGGCGGGGCCCGAAACCGACGCCCGGACCGACATCCTTCACCGCATCCGCGCGGCCCTCGGAGACGCGACCCCGCCCGAAATCCCGCGCGAGTACCGCACCGTCGACGAACGCGGACGTGACGAGATCGTGACGCTGTTCGCGGAGCGCGTGGCGGAGTACCGGGCCACGGTGCACCGCGTCCGCGAGGCCGAGGTTGCCGAGACGGTGCGCACGCTCGCCGGCGAGCTGGGCGCCGAGCGGATCGGGATCGCGCCGGATCTCGACCAGGCGTGGCGACCGTCGGAGCTGCAGTTGGTCGAGGACCGTGGCCTCTCGGTCCAGCAGCTGGACGACCTCCACGGCGCCCTGACCGCCTGCGCCGTCGCCATCGCCGAGACCGGCACCTTCGTGCTCGACGGCGGTGCGGGCCAGGGCCGGCGCGCGCTCACTCTGGTGCCGGACCTGCACGTGTGCGTGGTGCGCGAGGATCAGGTGGTGGGGCTCGTGCCGGAGGCCGTGGCGCGCCTCGAGGAGTCCGTCCACGCCGGCCGGCCGCTGACGTTCGTGTCCGGCCCCTCCGCCACCTCGGACATCGAGCTCGACCGGGTGGAGGGCGTGCACGGCCCGCGTGTACTCCACGTGCTGCTCGTCGCCTGATGCGCACCGTCTACCTCGGCACCTCGGACTTCGCCGCCACCGTCCTCGACCGGCTGGCGGCCAGCGCGCACAGGCCGCAGCTCGTGGTCACGCGCCCCGACGCGCCGCGCGGGCGCGGCCGCAGGCTGGCCGCGCCCCCGGTGGCGGAGAGCGCGCGGCTCCTGGGCATCGAGGTCTTCCAGCCCGAGGACGTGAACAGCGAGGAGGCCAGGGCCCGGATCGCGCAGGCGGAGCCCGAGGCCGTCGCGATCTGTGCGTACGGCGCGCTGATCAAGGAGCCGCTGCTTTCCGAGCACGAGATGCTGAACGTGCATCCGTCGCTGCTGCCGCGCTGGCAAGGGGCGGCCCCGGTGGAGCGCGCCATCGAGGCGGGCGACGAGGAGACCGGCGTGACCATCATGAGACCGAACGCCGAGCTCGACGCCGGCCCGGTCGGCCTCCAGCGCGCCGAGGAGATCCGGTCGGACGACGACTACGGCTCGCTCGCGTCCCGGCTCGCCGCCCTCGGCGGGGAGCTGCTCGTGGAGGCGCTCGACCTCCAGCCCGCCTTTCGGGAGCAGCCCGAGGCCGGCGTGACCTACGCGGAGAAGATCGGCCCGGACGACCGCCGGCTCGACCCCGAGTTGAGCGCGGACCTGCTCGAGCGGCGCGTGCGCGCGCTCACGCCGCACGTCGGGGCCTACGTCGAGCTGCCCTGGGACGAGCGCCTCGGAGTCACGCGGGCGGCGCTCGCAGCGGGCAGCGGGCCGGCGCCCGGCGAGCTCGCGATCAGCGACGGGAGGCTCCTCTACGGGGCGCGGAGCGGCGCCCTCGAGCTGCGCGAGGTGCATCCCGCCGGGAAGCGCCCGATGGAGGCCCAGGCCTGGATCCGCGGCTACGGCGAGCGGCTGCGGGGTTGAGCCGCTAGCGTTTGGGGCGGCTCACGAGCGAGCCTTCGATGCCCGCAGGCGAACAGACCACCCAGACCGGGCCCGAGTGCCCCTCATGCGGCGAGCCGTGGCTCCGCGGCACGAACCTCCCAGGCCGCTACCGCTGCGTCTACTGCCTGCACCGCTTCGAGCTGCGCTCGGAGTGCCCGAACTGCGGCGCTCACTCCACGATCGCGCGAATGTCAGACACCGCGAACGTCATCTGCCGCAACTGCGGCGGCTCGATGCTCCAGGCCATCTAGCGCCCTGACCTCGACAGGGATCCCGTTCAGCACGGCGTTGCCGGAGAGCGGCTCGACCACCGACTCGTCGGCCAGCACGTTGCTGTTCACCCCGGCGTGCGCCGACGCCACGCTCATGCGCACGCCCTCGGCGCCGTGGCCCCAGCCGTGCGGGATCGAGATGACCCCGGGCATGATGTCCTCCGTCGTCTCGACCGGCGCCTCGAGCGATCCAGCGGCTGAGCGCACCAGCGCGTGCTCGCCGTCCGCGAGGCCGAGCCGCTCGGCGTCGTCGGGGTGGATGTGGAGCGTGCAGCTCTCCTTGCCCTTCACGAGCGCGGGCAGGTTGTGCATCCACGAGTTGTTGGAGCGCAGCTGGCGGCGCCCGATCAGGACCATGCCGCCGTTGCGCTCGCGGGCGAGCGCGGCGCGCAGGCGGTCGAGGTCGGCGACGATCGGCTCCGGCGCCAGCTCGACCTTGCCCGAGGCCGTCCGCAGCACGTCGGGCAGCCGCGGCTGCAGCGGGCCGAGGTCGATGCCGTGCGGGCTCTGCTCGAGCAAATCGAGCGTCAGTCCCTCGGGGTCGGTTCCGAAGCCGTCGCCGTAGGGGCCGGCGCGCAGCATGAAGTCGAGCACGCGCTCGGGCCCGCGGCGCGGCTCGAGCGCCTCGAGCAGCTCGGACGCGTCCCTGCCCGCGACGCGCGAGGCGGGATCGCCGACCTCGCGCTGGATCAGCGTCTGGATCACCATCCCGTCGAACAGCTCGACGTCGGCGTTCGGGCCCTGACCCGCGATCACCCCCGCCAGGCGCATGAAGACCTCCCACTCGGCGGGGCCCTCGCGCTCGAAGACGGCCGGCGAGAAGTTCGCGATGTTGCGCGCGGACAGCTGGTAGAAGGCCAGGTCGTAGTGCGCCTTCTCGAGCGGCTCCGGCGCGGGCAGGATCACGTCCGCGTGCCGGGTGGTCTCGTTCACGTAGATGTCGATCGAGAGCATGAAGTCGAGGCCCTCGACGGCGCGCTCGAGGCGGCCGCTGTTCGGCGTGGAGACGATCGGGTTGCCGGCCACCGTGATGAGCGCTCGCACCTGGCCCTCGCCCGGCGTCTCGATCTCCTCCGCGAGGATCGCCACCGGCAGCTCGCCGAAGTGCTCCGCCAGCCCGCTCACTCGGCTCGACCAGCGCCCGAAGCTCACTCCGCGCCCGCCGCCGCCCGCTCCGGTCGAGTTCCTCTGGCCCGCCGCGGCTCGGGTGAACATCGCGCCGCCCTCGCGGTCGAGGTTGCCGGTGAGCGCGTTCAGCACGTCCACCAGCCAGCTTGCGTGGGTGCCGAACTCCTGCGTGCAGGTGCCGATGCGCGCGTACACCGCGCCGCGCTCGGCGGCGGCCAGCTCCCGGGCCATGCGCCGGATGTCGGCGGCCTCGATGCCACACGCCTCCGCCACGTCCTCCGGCGGGAAGTCGCGCACGAGCGTGCGCACCTCATCGAGTCCGTTCAGGTGCTCGGCCAGCGGGCCCGGGGCGTCGAGGCCCTCCTCGACGATGGTGCAGGCCATCGCGGCCAGCAGCAGGGCATCCGTACCCGGGCGGATGAAGTGGTGCTCGTCGGCCTCCTCGGCGGTGCGCGTGCGCCGCGGGTCCACCACGACGACCTTGCCGCCGCGCTCGCGGATGCCGCGCAGCCGGCCGCGCATGTCGGGCGCCGTCAGGAGGCTGCCGTTCGACACGAGCGGGTTCGCCCCGAGCACCAGCAGGTGGTCGCAGCGGTCCACGTCCGGGATCGGGACGGACAGCATCGTTCCGAACATGAGGCCGGCCGACACCTGCTTGGGCATCTGGTCGACGGTCGAGGCCGTGTACACGTTCTGCGACCCGAGCACCCGCAGCCACGCCGGCCCGTGGATCAGCGCCGAGAGGTTGTGCGCGTTCGGGTTCCCGACGTACACGGCCACGGCGTTCCTGCCCTGCTCGGCGAGGATGGGCGAGAGCCGTCGGTCGATCTCCTCGAAGGCCTCGTCCCAGGTGGCCTCGACGAGCTCGCCGTCGCGGCGGACGAGCGGCGTCGTGAGCCGGTCCGGGTCCTCGTGGAGCTGCTTCACGCCGTAGGCCTTGGGGCAGATGAAGCCGCGGCTGAACACGTCCTCCGCATCGCCGCGGACGGACACCACCTCGCGTCCGTCGGTCTCGATCTCGAGGCCGCATGTGGCCTCACAGAACGGACAGGTGCGGTAGTGCGTGGCCATCCGCGCAGCCTACTCCTGGCGCTACTCCTGAAGCTCTATCCACAAAGCGCGCGACGCGCACGCGGGGATCGTGAGCCTCTCAGTCACCCGAGAGCATCGCCGCGCGCCCTCCGGGCGCTTGCGCCAGGCGCGGGCAGTGTCGCGAGCCCCTTGCGGAGGTCGTCCACCGACTGGAAGCCGAACCCGAGCCTGTGGTCGTGCCGGTGCCGGACCACGCCGTCCTCGTCCACGATGATCGCCGCCCGGCGCGTGCCCACGACGGGTGCGTGGGCCCCGTACGACTTCGCGACCGCGTTGTCCTCGTCGGCCAGCAGCGGCAGGTTCAGCCCGTGCTCGGCGGTGAAGTTGCGGTGCGAGTCGACGCTCTGCGACGAGATGCCGACGATGGTCGCGCCGAGAGCGCCGAGCGCATCCGCGTCGTCGCGGTACGAGCAGAGCTGCTTGGTGCAGACGGGCGTGTTGTCGCCGGGGTAGAAGAGCAGGACGACCCGCTCGCCACGGTGGTCGGAGAGCCGGAAGCTCCCCTCGGTCCCGTCTAGCTCGAAGTCCGGCGCCGGGTCCCCAACCTGAGGTCGCTTGGCCATGCCGGCCAGCATGTCAGGCGCGCCGGTAGAGCCCGTACAGCGATGCGCTGAGCAGCGCCGCGGCGCCCACGAACGCAAGCTCGACCTGCAGCACCCGGTCGCCGAAGTCGGCGAGCAGCAGGAAGAGCACGAACCCGAGGGCGGCACCTATCCAGCACGCGGCCGCCTGGGCGGCGCGGCCGTGGGCCAGCAGCGCCTGGTTCAGCGTGGCGGCCGACAGGTAGAGGCCCATGCCGAACGCGACCAGCACGAGGCCGCCGCGCTCGTAGTCGAACTCGCCGCC
>DASQER010000187.1:0-3077 GCA_035633575.1 Thermoleophilaceae bacterium | reverse complement strand
GCAAACGAGCGCGCCCGGGTGGTCCCAGGAGGACTTCGACCGAGAACTGCCCCCGCCGGACTTCGGCGACCTAGCGTCGCCTACGAAACCGATGCATCCCCGCACCGCCGCCGTTCGTGGACGCGAGCCGCCGGCCGTCCCAGAGCTCCACCGCAAACGGCCGCGATGGAATCGCGCGCTCGAGTTCGTCGAGGAGCGGCTGGGTGCGCGAGAGCATGGTGCGGGCCGGACGCTACCTTGGCCGCATGCAGAGCATCTATCCGGTTCTCAAGTACGACGACGCGCACGCCGCGATCGATTTTCTCGAGCGGGCTTTCGGCTTCGAGCGTCACGCGGTCTACGACGGCGAGAACGGCGGCGTGGGGCACGCGGAGCTCCGGTTCGGAGACGAGTACGTGATGCTCGGGGGCGCCACGATCGAGCGCGAGCTGACGGACCAGGACTACGGCTCGCGCGAGTACACCGCCCGCGATACCGAGGGCAACCTCTGGTCGTTCGGGACCTACCGCCCGGGGACGGAGCCAACCGCCAGCTAAACAGCAGCGGCCGGGAAGGCGCCATCGAGCTGTACGGCCAAGCGACGCGCGCTAGAACACGAACGCGATAAGCAGGACGATCACCAGGATCAGCAGAATCGTTCCAACACCGATGTGCACGGGGCTTCCTCCCCTCGTAGCCGGATTGTCATACGCATAGTTCCCCGTTCCGGGATTCTCACTCGTAGAAGTTGCGTCCCCAGCGGTGCCCCTGGAGCGCCTCGAGCTGCTCCTGGGGGAGCCCGTTCCCGTCCGCGACGGCCACGTTGCGCTCCACATTGCGAACGGAGCGCATGCCCGGGATCACGGTCGACACGGCTGGCTCGCTGAGCACGAAGCGAAGCGCCGCGCCCGCCATGTCGTCCGTCTCGATCTCGAGCTCCTCCGCGATCGCCTTCACGCGCTCCTCCACCTCGCGGCCGCGGTCGCCGCCGAAGTAGTGGTTACGGAAGTCGTCGTCGGGGAACTCGCTGTCGGCGGTGATGCGCCCGGTGAGGCCGCCCTCGTCCAGGGCCACGCGCACGATCACCGCCACGCCGTGCTCGAGGCAGGCGGGGAAGAGCTCGTCCGACGGCGACTGGTCGAAGACGTTGAAGATGACCTGCACGCTGTCGACCAGCTCCTCGCGCACCGCGCGCAGGGCGGTGTCCGGCTGGTGGTCGTTGATCGAGACGCCGAAGAAGCGGATCTTCCCCTCGTC
Source organism: Thermoleophilaceae bacterium (assembly GCA_035633575.1). GTDB lineage: Bacteria > Actinomycetota > Thermoleophilia > Solirubrobacterales > Thermoleophilaceae > JACVRW01. The sequence continues at coordinate 1,841 of DASQER010000187.1, read as the reverse complement.
CCTCAGCTCCTGGATCGTCTCGAGCCAGTCGCCCTGGCCGATCCAGTCGTCCTGCCAGACGTGCAGCTGCTGCAGGTCGAGCGTCTCCACCCCGAGGTTGGCGAGGCTCTGCTCGGTCGAGCGGCGGATGTGCTCGCCGGGGAACACCTCGTCCACGTGGATGCCCGCCGCGGCCGGCCAGGTGAGGTTCATCGGCGGGACCTTGGTCGCCACGTAGACGCGCTCCGGGGTCGCCCGCACGACTTGGCCGATGAGCCGCTCGCTGTGCCCGTCGCCGTACGCGCGGGCGGTGTCGATGAAGTTCACGCCCAGCTCGATGGCGCGCTGGAGCGCCCGGATCGACTCGTCGTCCTCGGCTCCGATCCACTGCGACTGCCCGATGCCCCAGGCGCCGTAGCCGATCGCGGAGACCTCGATCCCGGTTTTGCCGAACGGTCGAAATTCCATGTCCAGACCGTACCCGGGGAGCGGCGCTGCGCACCCGCTGACGCCTAAGCTGCGCGGCGGTGCGCAGGCGACTACGTGAGCTGGGCTACGCCGTCGGCCGCTTCCCCACGGGCGAGCTGAACTCCCTGGTCGACGTGCCGGGCGTGCTCGTGGGCCACCGGACGCTGGTCGAGGGCGACCGGCTGCGCACGGGGGTCACCGCGATCCTGCCCCACGGCGGCAACCTGTACGACGACAAGGTGCTGGGCGCCTGCCACGTCGTCAACGGCTATGGCAAGGCGGCCGGGCTCACCCAGCTCCGGGAGCTGGGCACGGTCGAGAGCCCGATCCTGCTGACGAACACGCTCTCCGTCGGGCCGGTGTGGGAGGGAGGGCTTCGCCACCTGCTGGAGCAGAACGCGGGCGCCGCGCGCGACCGCGACACGGTCAACGTGATCGTCGGCGAGTGCTTCGACGGCTGGCTCTCCGACGCTCGCGCGCTCGCCGTGCGTCCGGAGCACGCGCTCGAGGCGATCGCCGCGGCCGCCCGCGACGAGACTCGCGAGGGCGCCGTGGGCGCCGGCACCGGCACGACCTGCTTCGGCTTCAAGGCCGGGGTGGGGACGTCCTCGCGCGCGCTCGACGGGCACTCGCTCGGCTGCCTGGTGGTCTCGAACTACGGCGCGAGGCGCGACCTGCACCTGCTCGTGGGGCCGGGCGCCGGGCTGCCGGACGGGGCGCCGGAGCCTCCCGCCCAGGGCGGCTCGATCATGATCGTGCTCGGCACGGATGCGCCGCTCTCGGAGCGCCAGCTCCGCCGGCTGGCGGCGCGGGGCTCGTTCGGGCTCGGCCGCGCCGGCAGCTTCGCCGCCAACTCGAGCGGCGAGTACGTGGTCGCCTTCTCGACGGCCCACACGGTGCCGCACCGCACCGACCGCGCCCGTGACGAGTACGCGTTCCTGCGCGACGACTCGGCCGCCATGCGCACCCTCTTCGAGGCCGCCGGCGATGTGGTCCTGGAGGCGGTACTGAACTCGCTCTGCTCGGCCGACGCGATGGAGGGGCGCGACGGCAACCGCGCCGAGGCGTTCCCGTACGAGCTGCTGGAGCGGATGGGGCTGGCCAGAAGCGGTGAGGGGCCCCCGAAGGGACCCCTCACCTGACCCACGGACGGCGCGTCCTGCGCCGCCATGTTGTTCCCCTTGCTACGACTGGGTGGGCTCCTCGTTCTCCCTGGCCTTCTTGGAGACGCACTTGCCGAACGCGTTGCTCTTGTTGTCGTTCGTGCCGTACGTGGTGGCGAACGCATCTGCGTCGGCCGTGCGCTCGGCGGCGCACTCCTTGGCGGCGTTCTTGAACTCGGCGGCCTCCTGCGCGTCCTGCTCGTCGGCCTCTGCCTCGTTCTCCCTTGCCTT
>DASQER010000186.1:0-2656 GCA_035633575.1 Thermoleophilaceae bacterium | reverse complement strand
CGTCCCCGTCCCCGTCCCCGAGGCGGAACAGGATCACGGTGATGTTGTCCTTGCCCCCGCTCTGGTTCGCGGCCCTCACGAGCGCCTCGGCGGCCGCGTCCAGCGAGCTCGAGGAGCGCAGGATCGCCGCCACTTCGTCGTCGGAGATCATCGAGGTGAGCCCGTCGGAGCAGATCAGGAACAGGTCGTCCTCGCGGCCGGCCAGCGTGTAGGTGTCGACCTCGACGTCGGGCTCGGGGCCGAGCGCGCGGGTGATGATCGAGCGCTGGGGGTGGTGCTCCGCGGCCTCGGGCGTGATCTGCCCGCTGCGCTCGAGCTCGGCGACGAGCGAGTGGTCGCGCGTGAGCTGCTCGAGGTCTCCCCCACGCATGCGGTAGGCGCGGCTGTCCCCCACGTGCGCGAAGCTGACCTCGTCCCCGTGCAGCTTGGCCAGGGTCAGCGTCGTGCCCATGCCGCGCCGCGACTCGTCGGTCACGGCCAGGTCGTAGATGCGGCGGTTCGCCTCCCGGACGATGCTCGCGAGCTGGGCCTCGGCCGCGTCGCCCGACTCCCTGGCGCCCTCGACCGCGTCCACCGCCACCGCCGACGCCACCTCTCCCGCCTTCGCCCCGCCCATTCCGTCCGCGACGGCGAACAGAGGCGGCCTCACCACGAGCGAGTCCTCGTTGGCGCTGCGCTGGCGGCCGACATCCGTGCGGCCGGCCTGCTCGATGATGCGGAGGGCCACGGCTACCGCACTACTCCTCGTAGCGGTATTCGCTGTCGCCTATGCGGATCGTGTCGGCCATCTTCAGCCGCTCGGCCGTCTTGACCTGGCGCCCGTTCAGGTAGGTGCCGTTCGTCGAGCCCATGTCCTCCACGTACATGAACTCCGCGCGCGCGAAGATGCGCGCATGGGCGGACGACGCGAACGGGTCGTCCACGCGTATGTCCGCTCCGTCGGAGCGTCCGAAGGTCGCGCCCTCGCCCACCTCGAACGTCGTACCCGGCTCGTGCCCCATCGCGGCAACCACGTGCAGGCGCGGGCTCACGCCGGCGCGTAGGTCGGGCGTGCTCCGCTCGCGCCGCCTCGGGCCCGGGAGGTCCACAGGCTCCGCGGCGGCTGACGTGCCCTCGTAGCGCGCGAGGTCGCGCATCGCGCTGCGCGCGACCCACAGTAGGAAGAGGTAGAGGACGGCCAGGAAGCCGAACTTGAGCGCGACCGCGAGCGGCTCGTCCATCGGCTAGTCGAGCTCGAAGGTCAGGTCTGTCACGCCGACGGTGATCCGGTCGCCGGGGCTCAGCCCGACCTGGTCCACGCGACGGCCGTTCACCCTGATGCCGTTGGTCGAGCCGAGGTCCACGACGTGCCAGCCGCTCTCGTCGCGGCGCAGCTCGGCGTGGCGCCGGGACACGTTCGGGTCGGCGACGACGATGTCCGCTTCGCGGCTGCGGCCGATCGCCACGCGACTGCCGCTGAGCACGTTGCGGCGGCCCTCCCCCACGAGCAGCGCCTGGCGACGGTCGAGCGCCGGGTCCAACCGGCGCACCTCGCGGTCCGGCGAGTAGACCATCGTGTGCCCGAAGTCCCCGGCCGAGGGGGCGGGAGTCGGCGGCGCGTCGGGCTCCTGCTCGTCGTCGGGAGTCGCCAGGAGCTGGGCCTGGATGCCGAACTCGCCCAGGTCGAGTCGCTCGTCGGTGTGGAACTCGACCTGCGGGCGGGTGGAGAGCGCAAACGACTCCTGGCGCGCGTGCTCGAGCAGGTAGTCCGAGAGCTCCTTGCGCAGCGCGGGCTCGTAGCTCGCGAACTGCTCCCGGTCCTTCGGGGACAGGAACACCCGGTAGTGGTTGGGAACGTACACGCGCGAGACGGAGACCATCTGGTTGTCCTCCATCTCCTTGGCCAGCTTGTGGGCCAGCTCAACGGGCTGCACGCTCGTCTTGAAGGCACGCCCGAACGCGCCCTCCACGAGCCCGCCGAGCTTCGCCTCCAGGTTGCGCAACACGCTCATCTCGCCTCGCAGAGTAGTCCTAAGCCGTCGTGATGCGCGGCGCTCGCCAGGGCTCCGCGGGCCGAACCAGCCGAGACACGGCCACGACCAGCAGGGCCGCCGCGACGCCACCCGCCACGGCCCCGCGGGCGTGGTCGAGGGCCACGTCAGCGGCCAGGGCCTCGCCGAGCGCGACGTGCGCCGCGACCAGCCCGGCGGCGCACAGGGCCGCGCCCGCAAGGTCCACCGCGAGCCAGCGCCCGCGCACGACGAGCGGAAGCGCCACCGCCGCCGCCGCCCACACCACCACGGGGGCCAGGGCCGGCGTCGTTGCGAGCGGCTGGAGGACATGGGCCGCCGCCGCGGAGATCGATCCCTCCCAGTCCGCACGCGCGAGGGTGCCGTCCGGGGAGCCGAACAGGAGCGCCCTGCCGGTGAGCGCCTCGCCGAGGGCGAGCCACCACAGGCCCGCCGCCGCGAGGCCCGCGCGGCGTGCCGGGGTGGGCGCCAGCGCGGCCACCCCCACGAAGGCCGGAGCGAGCGCGATCGTGCCCAGCAGCGGCGCCAGCACGGGCACCGACCAGAGCAGCCCGGCCCGGGGGAGCAGGAAGGGGACCGGCGCGGCCGCCGCGGCCAGCACGAGCGCGGCACCCTGCCGGTCGGCCTCCGGCGATACCAGCCAGGCG
>DASQER010000185.1:0-4264 GCA_035633575.1 Thermoleophilaceae bacterium | reverse complement strand
AGTCAGAAGAACCTGCCCGTGGCGCTGGTCGCGGCCGGCCTTCCAAATCTGCGGCCCGCGCTTCACCGGGCAAAGCCGTACGCGTCTCGACTGTTCGCCTACAGAGAGGTGGGCCGGTTGCCGGATGCCGCAGCGCGATCGGCGCTGATCAGCCCGGCCGCCCGACACAAGGTCAAGTTCACCGAGGAGGCCGCGGCTATGGTCATCCAGGAGTCGGGCGGCTACCCGTATTACCTTCAGGAGTACGGGCGGGTCCTATGGGACGAGGTCGAGACAACTCCAATTGGGCTTGACGAGGTTCGGCGAGTGCATGACATCGTCCAGGACAGTCTCGATACGTCCTTCTTTGGGCCGCAGTTCGGCCTCGCTACGGACGCCGAGCAGCGCTATCTGCTCGCGATCGCCGGGCTTGGGGACGGTCCCTACAGCAGCGCTGAAGCAGCAAAGGCAGCTGGTTACGCGAATCAGAGTGGCGCCTCCTTCGTCCGCGAGGCCTTGATCGCCAAGGAGCTGATCTGGAGTCCACGACGCGGTCAGATCGACTTCACCGTGCCGCGCTTCGCGCAGCACCTGCGGGCCACGCACACGGAGTGACCCGACCATGCTTCTGGTGCTCTATTGGCAAGACCCAATAAAGCGCGAGAAAAAGCGTGGCCGCACCGGGGAAACGACGGCTCCGAGGGTCGTGCGACCATAGGCGGCCATGGCGGCCCCTGACCGTTCGCTTCCCGTCGCCGTCTTCGACTCCGGAGTCGGCGGGCTCACCGTGCTGCACGAGTGCCTCGTGTCGCTTCCGCACGAGGACTTCCTCTACCTGGGCGACACGGCTCGCTTCCCGTACGGCGACCGGACGCCCGCGGAGCTGCTCGGCTTCGCGCGCGAGCTGGCGGGCATCCTGCTCGACCGGGGCGCGAAGCTGCTGGTCGTGGCCTGCAACTCGGCCACGGCGGCGGCGCTGCCCGCGCTCCGGGACGAGCTCGAGGGCCGGGTGCCGATCGTGGGCGTAGTGCGGCCCGAGTCGCGGCTCGCGGCCGCGGCCACCGCCAACGGGCGCGTAGGGCTGATCGCCACGCCGGCGACGGTCGCCAGCGGCGCCTACGCCCGCGCCCTCGCGGAGGCGGCGCCGGAGGCCGAGCTGCACGCCGTCGCCTCGGCGGAGCTCGCGCCGCTGATCCAGGAGGGCGGCGAGGTGGACGAGCGCGTGGTCGGCTGCGTGGACGGCCTCTGCCGGCCGCTGAAGCGGGCGGGCGTGGACACCGTGATCCTCGGCTGCACCCACTACCCGCTCGTGCGGCCCGTGCTCCAGCGCGCGCTCGGCCGCGGCGTGTCGATTGTGAGCTCGGGCGAGGCGATCGCCTCCGAGGTGGACGCGCGGCTGCGCGAGGCCGGCGTGGCGAACGACGACGAGCGCCGCGGGGACTACCGCTTCCTCGCCACGGGCGATCCCGAGGACTTCCGCCGCCTCGGCACCCGCTTCCTGCAGCTCCCGATCGGGGCGGTCGAGCGGGTCGACGTGGCGCTTCCGGCGAGGAGCGCCGCGTGAGCGGTCCGCGACGCGACGGCCGCTCCCCCGGCGACCTGCGCGACGTGGTCATCACTCCGGGGTTCGTGCGCACCGCCACCGGCTCCGCGCTGATCGAGGCCGGCGGCACGCGCGTGATCTGCACCGCCAGCGTCGATGAGGAGGTGCCGCGCTGGATGGCAGGCCAAGGCCGCGGCTGGGTCACGGCCGAGTACGGGATGCTCCCGGCGTCCACGGGCGACCGCAAGCGCCGCGACGTGTCGAAGGGGCGCCCGGACGGCCGCGCCGTCGAGATCCAGCGCCTGATCGGGCGCGCCCTGCGCGGCGTGGTCGACTTCCAGGCGCTCGGCGAGCGCACCGTGTGGATCGACTGCGACGTGCTGGAGGCGGACGGCGGCACACGCTGCCTGTCGATCACCGGCGGATACGTGGCGCTCGAGCTGGCTCTGCGCAGCGTGATGGCGGAGGACAAGCTCGAGACCCTCCCGCTCACGCAGTCGGTGGCCGCGGTCTCCTGCGGGATGGTGGAGGGCCGCGCGCTGCTCGACCTCGACTACTCGGAGGACTCGCGCGCCGAGGTGGACGCGAACGTGGTCATGACCGGCGACGGCGGCCTCGTGGAGGTGCAGGCGACCGCGGAGCGCACGCCGCTCTCGCGTGCCTCGCTCGACGAGCTGCTCGCCCTCGCCGCGGATGGGATCGCCTCGCTGCGCTCCGCCCAGGAGGACGCGGTGGCGGCGGCAGCGGCCGGCTGAGCCGTGCGGCTCGTGCTGGCCACTCGCAGCGACCACAAGCTGCGCGAGCTCTCGGGGCTGATGCGTCCGTACGAGCTCGATTCGCTGCCCGAGGACGTGACGCTCCCGCCCGAGGCCGGCACCACCTTCGCCGACAACGCGCTCGGCAAGGCGCGCGCCGCGGCGGCCGCGACCGGGCGCCCGGCGGTGGCCGACGACTCGGGCATCGAGGCGGCGGCGCTGCGCGGCGCGCCCGGCGTGTGGTCGGCCCGCTACGCGGGCGAGGACGCGACCGACGAGGAGAACCTGGCCAAGCTGCTCCGGAAGGTGCCCGAGGACGGCGACCGTGGCGTGGCCTACGTGTGCGCGCTCGCCTACGTGGAGCCCGGCGGCCGCGAGGAGGTGGTGCACGGGCGCTGCGAGGGACGGCTGGCGCACGAGCCTCGCGGAGACGGCGGCTTCGGGTACGACCCGGCCTTCGTGCCGGACGACTACCCCGGAGACGAGCGCACAATGGCCGAGCTGACGCCCGAGGAGAAGGACGCGATCAGCCACCGCGGGCGCGCCGCGCGCGCCCTCGTGCTGCGGCTACTCGACGCGGAGGAGGCGGCGCGCCCCGGCGGCCCGCTGAGGTCCCTCCTCGGCGGCCTGGCCGGCCGCCGCCGCGGAGGCGAGCGGTGAACGCGGTTAGCGAAGTGGCCGCGGGCGAGCCGGCCGGCGCGCGCGCCCGCCGCCGCACGGCGCTGATCAGCGTCGGCGCGGCCGTCTTCCTCGTGGCGGTGAAGCTCGTCACCGGCATCGTCACCGGCTCGCTCGCCTTCATCGCCGAGGCGGTCCACTCGGGGACAGACCTGGTCGCCGCGTTGCTGACGCTGTTCGCGGTGCAGGTCGCCGTGCGCCCGCCCGACCGCGAGCACCACTACGGCCACGGCAAGGCCGAGCACCTCGCCGCGCTCGGGGAGAGCGCCTTCCTGCTTCTGGTGTCGCTGTTCATTGGGTTCGAGTCGTTGCGGCGGCTGATCGACGGCAGCGGGCACGAGGTCGACGTGACCTGGTGGGCGCTGGCGGTGCTCGGCGTGGTCATCGCCGTGGATGCGTCGCGGGCGGTCGTGAGCTACCGGGCGGCACAGCGCTACGGTTCGCCCGCGCTGGCGGCCAACGCGCTCCACTTCGCCTCCGACCTGGCCGGCTCGGTGGCAGTGCTCGTGGGCCTGGTGGTGGTGTCCGCGGGCGAGCCGTCGGCCGACGCCGCGGCCGCGCTGTTCGTGGCGGTGCTCGTGGTGCTCGCCGCGCTGCGGCTCGCCAAGCAGTCCGTGGACGTGCTCATGGACCGCAGCGCGGCGGACGCCGACGAGCGCATCAGGGACGCCCTCGCTCAGATCGACGAGTCGATCGAGGTGCGCCGCGTGCGCGTGCGCCATGCGGCCGGCCGCCACTTCGTCGATATCGTCGTCGGAGTGCCCCTCGACACGGGGGTGAGCCAGGCCCACGCCTTGGCCGACACGATCGAGGAGCTGGTCGAGCGCGCGCTCGGCGGGGCCGACGTGGTCGTGCACGTGGAGCCCTACGAGGCGAAGGGCGGCGTTCGGGAGCGGGCGAGCGCCGCGGCGAGCGCGATCCCCGAGGTCCGGGAGCTCCACAACGTGCGCGTGATGCGGCTGCCGGACGGCTTCGAGCTCTCGCTCCACGTGAAGCTGCCGCGCGATCTCTCGCTGGAGCAGGCCCACGACGCCGTGGAGCGCCTCGAGCAGCGCGTGCGCGACGAGGTGCCCGAGGTGAGCTACGTGCACACGCACATCGAGCCGCTCGCGCGCACGGACTGGGCGAGCGCCCCGACCACCGACGACACCGCCGTCGAGCGCGAGGCGATCGAGTCGGCGGTGCGCCGCTTCACGGGCTCGTCGCCGCTCGCGGTGACCTTCCGCGACGGCGAGCAGGGCCGCGTGGCGCTCGTCACGGTGAGCCTCCCCGGAGACCAGCCGCTCCCGTCGGCCCACCAGCACGCGGG
>DASQER010000184.1:0-7186 GCA_035633575.1 Thermoleophilaceae bacterium | reverse complement strand
CCCGCACCTTCAGGACGTTTCCGGCTCGCAGGCGGCGCTCGAAACGATGAATGCGAAGCGCCGTCCGACCCACGTACGCCGACGCGCGCTTCAGGGGACAGCCGGCGCCGCGGCAGGTCACCACCGCCAGCGCGCACACGGGCGCCCGCACCGCCAGGAGCTTGATCCGGGCGCCTCCCCGGGTGAGTCGCCCGGCCAGCGTTACGACGGGGAAGGGACTCATCAGGCGGACTGAATCCGGCCGCGGCAGGGCGTATTCGGTGTCCACCATGACGGTGCGTCGCTGGATGTCCGTTGCGCCGCCGGCACCTGTGACCTGGAGGCCGACGGCGTGCGAGCCGGACCCGGAGAAGCTCGTCCCTGCCACGGGCCCGTCGGCATCGTCGAACTCGCCGTCGCCGTCCAGGTCCCAGGCCTGGCGGACCAGCCGCCCATCGGGGTCGCAGGACGACGATTCGAACCGCACCTGGTCACCGGCTCGCGGGTTCTCTGGCGAGAAGCTGAAGCTGGCGTTCGGGCTCTGGCCCTGCGCAATTGCTGCTGCGGGAAATGCGACGGCCGCGAGCACAGCTGCCAGGTACCTACGCGAGTTTGGTTGCATGCCGATCAGACGAATCAAGGATTCCGTCCCGCCCCACCAACGAGCGAGCCGGGACATCCCTGACGCGCGCGATCGAAGTCAGTAGGCGCCGGGCACCCAGGTGTCCTTCGCGCCGCCGCCCTGCCCGCTGTTCACCACCATCGAGCCCCTCTCCAGGGCCACCCGGCTGATGCCCGCCGGAAGCACGCGCACGCCGTCGCCGGAGAGGAGCGCATAGGGCCGCAGGTCCACGTGCCGAGGCTCGAGCCGGCCGTCCACCACGGTCGGGTGAACCGACAGCTGCACCAGCTGCTGGCCGATCCAGCCGCCAGGGTCGCGGGCGATCTGCGCGCGCACGCGCTCGCGAGTGTCCTCGTCGGCGTCGCGCCAGATCACAACGCCCTCGCCGCCCATCTCTCCTCGCGGCTTCACCACGAGGTCGTCGAGCTCGTCATCGGGGCCCACCACGCGCGAGGGGATCGACGGGAGCAGCGACTCCTCGCCGAGGTAGAGGCGGACCAGCTCATCGACGTGCCCGTGGAGGAGCTTGTCGTCGGCCACGCCCGAGCCCGGCGCGTTCACGCAGGCGAGCGTGCCGGCGGCGCACGGCCGAAGCAGCGCGGCTCCGATCGGCGTGGGGGAGCCGTCCTCGCCCGTGAAGCGGTCCTCCCCGGTGCGCAGGTAGACCACGTCGACCGCGCGCGGGCGGCCGTCGAGCCAGGCGACGAGGCGCCCGTCGCGCTGCTCGAGGTCCGCGAGCCTGACCACCGGGGCGCACAGCTCGCGCGCCAGCCGCTCGTGCTCCCACCAGCCCGCCGCCGACGGTCCCTCGGACAGGATCACCATGCACGGCTCGTCCATGCCCGGCGGCGCGGCGTCCCGCAGCGCGAGCGCAAGCTCGCCGAAGGCGAGCGAGAGGTCCGGCTGCGGCGGCTCCACGCCGAGCACGTCCCGGAGCGTGTCGCGCGCCGCGACGGCGTACGCGAGCCCCGCCGGCATGCGCACCTGGTCCTCGATCACCCTGAAGCGCCCGTCCTCGCAGCGCACCACGTCGAGGCCGGCAAACGACACCCAGCGAGCGGGGGTCGCACCCCGCATGGCGGGCTCGTAGTGCGGCGAGCGCTCCACGTCCTCTCGCGAGAGCACGCCCGCGTCGAAGACCCGGCCGTCTCCGTACACATCGGCCACGAACGCGTCGAGGGCGCGGAGCCGCTGTGCGATGCCCGCCTGGAGCTCGGACCACTCGGGCTCGGTGAGGATGCGGGGGACGGGGTCGAGAGCGAACACGCCGTCGGGCGCCGCGCCGAAGGTGACCTCGCGCGCGCGCAGGCGGCGCTTCACCTCCGCTGCCGCCGCCCCCGGGTCGCCGAGCGCCGCGAGCAGCTCGGCGTACTGGGGGCGCGGGGCGCCGCTCTCGTCGTAGGCCTCGTCGTAGGGGTGGCTCACCCAGACCCGCGTACCCGCTCTCCGCCCGGGTCGAACAGCGGCTCCATCGCAACCTCGCCCCCGATCCAGCGGCCGAAGACGTCGAGCTCCACCTGTGTCCCAGGCTCGGCGTGCTCCGGCGGCAGGTAGGCGTAGGCGATCGAGCGCCCGACCGTGTAGCCGTAGGCGCCCGTGGTGACCCGCCCCGTGATCTCGCCGCCCGCCCGCACCGGCTCGTTGCCGAGCGCCACCGAGAGCGGGTCCTCGAGCGTGAGGCAGCAGAGCCGCCTGCGCGGCCCGCGCTCCCTCGCCTCGAGCAGCGCCTCGCGCCCGATGAAGCCGCCCTCCTTGTCGAGCTTCACGGCGAAGTCGAGACCCGCCTCGTAGGGCGTCTCGTCCGGCGTGATGTCGGCGCCCCACACGCGGTAGCCCTTCTCGATCCGCATCGAGTCGATCGCCCGGTAGCCGCCGGCGACCATCCCGTGCGGCTCGCCCGCTTCCCAGAGCGTGCGCCAGAGCGTCATCCCGTACTCGGTCGGGCAGTAGAGCTCCCAGCCGAGCTCGCCCACGTAGGTCACCCGCAGCGCGCGCGCCGGCACGTCGCCGACGGTCATGTCGCGCAGCGTCATGTACGGGAACGCGTCGTCATCGAGCGGCTGCGGCGTCAGCGGCGCGAGCACGTCACGCGCGCGCGGGCCCCAGATCCCGAAGCACGCCCACGCGGAGGTCACGTCTTGCACCTGCACCGAGCCGTCCTGCGGGAGGTGGCGCCGGATCCACTCGCGGTCGTGGTTGCCGAAGGCCGTGCCGGTGACGATCGAGAAGCGCTCCTCGCCCAGCCGGGCCACCGTGAAGTCGCACTCGATGCCACCGCGCGAGTTGAGCATCTGCGTGTAGGTGATGCGGCCGACCTCGCGCGCCACCTCGTTGTCGCAGAGGCGCTCGAGCAGCGCCGCCGCGCCCGGCCCCGCGACCTCGAGCTTCGCGAAGGACGACTCGTCGAAGAGCGCCGCCCCCTCGCGGCAGGCCGCGTGCTCCGCGCCGATGGCGGGCGACCAGTGCTTGCCCGCCCAGCCGCGCGGGCGCAGCGACTCGTCCCCGGCCGCCGCGTTCCGCTCGTACCAGTTCACTCGCTCCCAGCCCGACTTCTCCCCAAAGGCGGCATCGCGCTCGCCGTGCCATGCGTACACCGGCGAGGTGCGCAGCGGCCGGCCGGCCTGGCGCTCCTCGAAGGGGTAGTGGATGTCGTAGTAGGTCTCGTAGGTCTCGAGCACGCGCTTCAGCGTGTACGAGGGCGAGCGGTACTGGGCGCCGAAGCGGCGCACGTCCATCTGCCAGAGGTCCATCGAGGGCTCGCCCGCGGCGATCCACTCGGCCATGACCTTGCCGACCCCGCCGGCCCCGGCCAGGCCGTGTGCGCAGAAGCCGCCCGCCACGAACAGCCCGCGCACCTCGGTCTCGCCGAGGCAGAACTCGTTGTCCGGCGTGAAGCCCTCTGGCCCGTTGATCATGCGCGTGACCTTCACGTCCTCCATCTGCGGCACGCGCCTGCGCGAGTTCACGACGATCTCCCCGAAGCGGTCCCAGTCGTCCTCGAGCAGCCGGCCGTTGAAGTCGGGCGGGATGCGCTCGAACCCGGCGCTCCCCGCGGGCAGGAACGCAGGCGCGGCGGGACGCTCGTAGCCGCCCATCACGAGGCCGCCACCCTCCTCGCGGAAGTAGATGAGCAGGTCGGGGTCGCGCAGCGTCGGGAGCGGGTTCCGCGGATCGCGCTCGCGAAACGGCTGGGTCACGATGTACTCGTGCGACATCGGCACCACCGGGATGCGCACCCCGGCGAGCCGGCCGAGCTCCGCGGAGAACATGCCGCCGGCGATGACCACGACCTCGGCCTCGATGTCGCCGCGCTCCGTGCGCACCCGACCGCGCTCGATGCCGGTCACACGGGTGTTCGTGAAGATGCGCACGCCGCCCTCGCGCGCGCCTTCGGCGAGTGCGAACGTGAGCTGCGACGGGTCCAGGTAGCCGTCGGTCGGCAGCCACGCCGCGCCCACCACGCCCTCGGTGGACATCAGGGGGAAGAGCTCCTGTGCCTCCTTCGGCGAGATCAGCTCGAGCGGCAGCCCGAAGGTCTTGGCCCAGCCGGCCTGCCGGCGCAGCTCCTCCATGCGCTCCTCACTGGAGGCGAGTCGAATCCCGCCGCACTCGACCCACCCGCACGCCTCGCCGAGGCGGCGGTACAGCTCCACCGAGTACATCATCATCCTCGTCAGGTTCACCGAGGAGCGCAGCTGGCCGACCAGGCCGGCGGAGTGGAAGGTGGAGCCGGAGGTGAGCTGGTTGCGGTCCACCAGCACCACGTCGTCCCACCCGAGCTCGGCCAGGTGGTAGGCGATAGAGGTGCCGCCCACGCCCCCGCCGACGATCACGCAGCGCGCGGCGCCGGGGAGCTCCCGCAGCGCGGCCACTAGCGGCGGGCTTCCTCGATCCAGCCCTCGAAGTGGGGGTCGCTGCGCGCCTCCTCCAGGCGGTCGAAGTGCTTGCGCGCGTACTCGTGGAAGTCGAAGTCGAGCTCGGACACGCCGGCCTGGACCACGCCCCACATCGCCTCGCGGAAGTCCGACATGAAGCGGAACACCTTCAGGGTCGCTCGCTGCGCAGCCGTCGGCGGCTCGCCGAAGTAGGCCTCCAGCAGCTGGGCCTCCTGGTCGTCGTCGAGCCCGTTGTTGACCGCGAAGTTGCCGAGGTCGAACCAGCGGTCGCCCATCCCCGCGTACTCCCAGTCGATCAGCTGCATGCGCTCCCCGTCGCGGAGGAAGTTGCCGGGGAGCAGGTCGTTGTGGGCGGGGATCGGCTCGTGCCCGGGCCTGCCCTCGATCGCGCGCTCGATCGCGTGCGCGGTGGACAGGGCGTCGTCGTAGCCCTCCGGCGGCTCGCTGCCGTGCTCGCGAGCCGTCTTCGCGTAGTCCTCGACGAGCCGGAAGGAGTCGAAGCCGGTCGGCAGCTCGGTGCCCGACTCGTGCAGCGAGCGCAGGTCCCCCGCCACCTCGGCGATCGCCTCAGGCGTGCGCAGCTCCTCGGGCTTCATCTCGCGGCCGGAGACGAACGCGGTCACGAGACAGGACGGCTGCTCGAGCAGCGCCGCCACCCGCGGCGAGATGCCGAGCTCCGCCGCGGCCTTGTTCGCGATGCACTCCGCCTCGCGGTCGATGCCCAGGAGCTGCGTGCGCTTTCCGGGGAGTCGCACCACGTAGTCGGTGCCGCCGAAGTTCACGCGGAAGTTGCGATTGGTGATCCCGCCCTCCAGCTGGACGACGGTGCCCTCGCGCGGTCCGAGCAGCGCGGCGAGGCGTGCCACGACCTCCGTCAGCTCGGGAATCGTGAACTCCTCGTTCATGGCGCCACCCTACGCCGACCCTGTCCGGCATGCGAGGCTCTTCGTCCCCCATGTCGGACGGCGAGCTGATCCTTGTCGCGGCGGCGCTGCTCGCCGCGGGAATTGGCGCATCCCTGGTTGCGTCGCGGATTCAGCTGCCCGGCCTGCTGCTCTTCCTGGGCCTCGGCATGGCCCTCGGGTCCGACGGCCTGGGCTGGATCGACTTCAACGACTACGGGCTGGCGCGCACGATCGGGGTGGTCGCGCTCGCGCTGATCCTGTTCGAGGGCGGGCTCACCGCCGGCTTCGCGGAGATCCGCCCCGTGCTGCGGCCGTCGCTGTCGCTCGCCGTGTTCGGGACGCTCGGCACGGCGGTGATCTGCGGGTTCGCGGCGTCGTGGCTGTTCGACCTGAGCACGCTCGAGGGCATGCTGCTCGGCGCGATCATCTCCGCCACGGACGGCGCGGCGATCTTCGCGCTGCTGCGCGAGTCGACCCTGCGCCGCAAGCTCGCGCGGACGCTCGAGGGCGAGGCCGGCTTCAACGACCCCGTGGCGGTGCTGCTCGTGATCGGGTTCATCGAGTGGATCCAGCAGCCGGACTACGGCGTGCTGGACATGCTGGGCCTGTTCGTCACCGAGATGGGGATCGGCGCCGTGGTCGGCATCGCCGTGGGCTGGCTCGCGGTGCTGGGACTGCGGCGCGCGAGGCTCGCGAGCCCCGGCCTCTACCCGGTCGTCACGCTGGCCACGGCCGGAATGGCGTTCGGGGGCGCCGCCACGCTGCATGGATCGGGGTTTCTCGCCGCCTACCTGGCCGGGCTCGTGCTCGGCTCGGCGCGCATCCCCGCGAAGCAGACCGTGACGGTATTCCACGAGGGGCTCGCCTGGGTGGCGCAGATCGTGATGTTCCTCGCGCTCGGGCTACTGGTCTTCCCGAGCGAGCTCGGTGACGTCTGGCTCGAGGGGACCGCGCTTGCCCTGCTGCTCGTCTTCATCGCGCGGCCGCTGTCGGCGGCGCTGGCGACGGCCTTCGAGCGCTTCACCGCCGGTGAGCGCGTGGTGCTCGGCTGGGCCGGCCTGCGCGGCGCGGTCCCGGTCGTGCTCGCCACGTTCCCGGTGATCGAGCGCGTCCCGCAGAGCCATAAGTTCTTCAGCATCGTCTTCTTCGCGGTCGTGATCTCGACGCTGCTCCAGGGCACGACGGTGGAGTGGCTCGCGCGCAGGCTGGGGGTCACGACCTCCGAGCCGGCGCTCCCACGGCCGCTCGTGGAGACCGGCACGGTGAGGCGCCTCGGCGCGGAGATCGTCGAGTACCCGGTGGGGCCCGACGACGCGATCGTGGGACAGCTCGTGCGCGAGCTCGGGCTTCCGCGCGACGCGCTGCTCAGCGTGATCGTGCGCGGCGAGGAGGCGCTCCTGCCACGCGGCTCCACCCGCATCGAGGCGGACGACCGCCTGCACGTGATGGTGCGCGAGGAGGTCGCGGGCGACATCCCCGACCTGCTCGAGCGCTGGCGTCACGGCCCGGTCGAGGTTCGCGCCGAGCGGCATGCGCACCTGCGAGCGCGCACCGCCGTGTTCACGACGCGCGCGTGGAAGGAGCGCGACGGGGACGCCGGGTTCCCCAAGCAGGTGGAGGGAGTCTCGGTGGCGGAGCAGATTCGCACCCGGCGCGACCAGCGCGGCGCGCTCGTGGCGCTCGAGGACGGGCGCTTCGCGCTGACCGGGCCGCTGCTCGCGGTCGGCGGACCGCTCCAGCTCCAGCGCCACGCGCGCAGGCACCTCTCCACCGAGGAGGACGCC
>DASQER010000183.1:0-2587 GCA_035633575.1 Thermoleophilaceae bacterium | reverse complement strand
CGAGCTCGTGATGACGATGGACGCCGACGTGGCCCATCGCTTCTGGCTCGGGAAGGTGAACCCGACCGTGGCGCTCGCGCGCGGCCAGATGCGCGCCAGCGGGCCGATCGCGAAGCTCCTGCGGCTCGTGCCCGTGGTCCGTCCCGCGTTTCCGCGCTACCGCCAGATGCTCGAGCAGGCCGGGCGCCGGGACCTGCTCGAGGACGGCTAGCCCCGTTTTCCGCACCTGACGGCGCCTACCTGTCCCGCTCGGGCCACGGGACCTCGATCTCGAGCAGCTCGAGGATCTGCCGTTGGGTGGCGGTGAGGCGGTCCAAGACGATGCCCTCGGTGGTGTAGGTCAGCGACAGGCCCTGGAAGGCGGCGAGGATGTTGCGCCCGGTCGGGATCGCTGCGCGGCCCTCGGGCAGCAGGCCGGCGATCGGCTCGTCGTGGGAGCGTTTTCTGACCTCGGACTCGATCAGGCCGAAGATCAGCAGGGCGATCCCGACGAGGCTGACGAGCGCGTGGATGCGGTCGTCGTTGTGCAGGAAGACGGGGCGGACCTTGAGCGTCTGCTTGGCGTCGCGGTGGCGGCGCTCGACGATCTGCTGGCCCTTGTAGAGGGAGAGGACGCGGTTGGCCGACAGCCGGCCGGGGAGGTTGGTGGCGAGCGCGTAGACGCCGTCGAACGCGCTGGCCCGCTCGATCGCCTCCGGGTCGCGCTGGAAGCTCAGCGTCGGGCGCCCCTTGCGAGTCCCCGTCTTGACCACGAGCAGCCGCTCGAGCCCTCGCCCGAGGACCTGGCCGACGCGCTTGTCGACCTGCGCCTTGGTCTTGTAGTAGCGCCCGCCGAGGCCGCGCTTGACCCGCCCGAGCGCTTGCTCGGCCTTGGCGAGGGCGCGCTCGCGGGCGGCTCGGACCTCGCGCCCCTCCTCGGAGGAGTGCACGTAGGCGACCCGGATTGCGACTGGCGCCCCGCCATCGGGGTCAGCGAGCTCCCACGCGCGCAACGCGCCGCGGTAGCGCGTGCGCCGCCCGGCAGGGAGCTGTCGCTCGCGCGCGGCGACGTAGTCGAGCTTTCTGAGCCCTGCGTGTCCGAGCTCGGCCAAGAAGCGCTCCCGAAAGCCCGAGTCGGCGCGCAGCGGGACGATGAACGAAAGCCCCGCCGCGGCGATCCGACGCAGCGTCTTTGGGTGCCCGCAGGCCGAGTCGCAGACCAACAGGCCTCCCTCCCCCGCCAGCGAGCGCAGCCGCTCGAGCGCCTGGCCGACCAGGCTCAGCTCGGCGGCGCAGCCGGGGTCCGGGCGCGCATAGAGCGAGACGCCGTCGGCGCTTGTCGCCTGCAAGACGCGGACCTGGCGCGCGACGCGGCGGTCGGGCCCCCAGCCCTTGGCGACGAGCGCCGAGTGCTCGTAGGCGCCGGTCATCCGCAGCGTCGTCAAATCGACGTGCAGGCGCCCGGCCTCGACGCCGAAGCGCTCGATCGCGCGGGCGGCGAGCTGTCCTCGCAGCTGCTCGGCGTAGACCGCGAGCAGCTCAAGCGCGCGTCCGAGGCGGTCGTCGCCAAGCAGCGCCGCCGGGATCCCGAGCAGCTCGTGCACGGCTGCGCCCGAGGCCCAGCCGGCGACGTCATACAGCGGCGAGGGCGAGCACAGCCTGCTCGCGACAAGCGCCGCCGCGGCCTCGCCGACCGACAGCTGCGAGCGGGCGCTGCGCGGCAACGACCGGTCGACCGTGCCGACAACGTCGAGCTCGGCCAGAAAGTGCGCCGCTAGCAGCAGCGCCCCGACCTCGCGTCGGACGCCCGTCAGCGGCGGGTCGAGGCGCGCGAACGAGCCCGCCAGCGCCTCCAGCTGCCCGGAGGACTTCAGCGCCTCCTTGCGACCAAGGTTTGCCACAACACGATGGCGCACCCGGCCAGACTCGTCGCGGTAGCCCTCGACCATCTGAAGGTACGTATACGAGCGGGAACCCCGCCTGACCGTGGTCTCCTTGACGAACATGTTGCCACAACGCTAACCGCCGCTTCGGACGGCAGCATGGGGGCAATCAGACCACAGTTGCCACAACGAGCCTGGGCGCAGACGGCGCTCGACGCCGCCAGACCCCGCACCAGGAGGGCGGTCTCAGCCCGCGCTACCCCGCCGGGGTGCGGAAAACGGGGCTAGCTCTCCGGAGGACACGGCCACGAGGCCGTGTCTATAGTCGCGCCGCCGATGGCCACAACGATCGCGGTCCTCTCTCAGAAGGGCGGCACCGGCAAGACGACGGTGGTGAGGACGCTCGCCGACGTGCTCACGCGACTGGGGCCCGAGGTGCTCGCGATCGACCTCGACCCCCAGGGCAACCTGTCCGACTACTTCGACGTGCCCGCCGGGGCGGACCCCACGGTCGCCGATGTCCTGGCCGGCAGGGCGCGCGCCGAGGAGGCCGTGCATGGTGGGGTCCTGCCCGCGAATCTCGGGCTGGCCGAGGCGGAGATCATACTGGCCGGGAAGATGGGCCGTGAGACAACGCTCCGCAGGGCGCTCTCGTCGCTTTCCGACCGCTTCGACATCGTGCTGATCGACTGCCCGCCGTCGCTCGGGCTGCTGACCGTGAACGC
>DASQER010000182.1:0-11729 GCA_035633575.1 Thermoleophilaceae bacterium | reverse complement strand
AGGGTGCGGCACACGCTCGACGAGCTCGGCTCGGCGGACGTGGTCTACGCCCTGCGCATGCAGCGCGAGCGCATGACGGGCTCGTTCGTGCCCTCGCTGCGCGAGTACGCCGCCCAGTACCAGATCGACGGGCGCCGACTCGGGCCCACGCAGCTCCTGATGCATCCGGGCCCGGTGAACCGCGGCGTGGAGCTGGCCGCCGAGGTGATCGACTCGCCGCAGGCGCTGATCGCCGAGCAGGTGGAGTCGGGCGTGGTGGTGCGGATGGCGGTGCTCTACGAGCTGCTCGCGGGGCGCGGCGCCCCGTCGGGCGTGCACGCGGACGCCGAGACGGAGCCCCAGCCCGCATGAGCGCCAGCGCCGCTCCGATGAACGGGTCCGGCCCGCGCGCCGCCATCGAGCTCGACTGCGCTGCCGCGCCGCCCACGACAGTGCTCGTGCGCGGCGCCCGCCTGCTCGACCCGCGAGCCGGGCTGGACGGGCTGGGCGACGTGCTGGTGCGCGACGGCCGGATCGCCGAGATCGGCGAGCGCGTTGAGGCGCCCGACGGTGCCGAGATCGTGGACGCCGAGGGCCTGCACGCCTTCCCGGCCTTCGTCGACCCGCACGTGCACCTGCGCTCGCCGGGGCGCGAGGACGAGGAGGACATCGACTCCGGCACGCGCGCGGCCGCCGCCGGCGGCTTCTGCGCGATCCTTGCCCAGCCGAACACCGAGCCCGTGGTGGACACGGCGCCGGTGCTGCGCTCGCTGCGCGAGAGAGCGCGCGCGGAGGGCCGCATCCCGACCGGCTTCATGGCCGCGATCACGGTCGGGCAGCAGGGCGAGCGCCTCACCGAGATGGCGGAGCTGGCCGAGGTCGGCGCCGCGGGCTTCACCGACGACGGGCTGCCGGTCCGGTCGGCCGGGGTGATGCGCCAGGCGCTCCAGTACCAGCGGCTCGCGGGCCGCGTGCTCGCCCTCCACGAGGAGGATCCCTCGCTCTCGGGCGACGGGGCGATGCACGAGGGCGAGATGTCGGCGCTGCTGGGCGTGGCGGGCATCCCGTCGGTGTCGGAGTCGACGATGGTGGCGCGCGACTGCGGGCTCGCTCTCTACGAGGAGGGGCGCATCCACGTGCAGCACGTCTCCGCGCGCGAGACGGTGGACGCCATCGAGCGCGCCAAGGCCGCCGGCACGCAGGTGACCTGCGAGGCCACCCCGCACCACCTGCTGCTCACCGAAGAGGCCGTGCGCACGCTCGACACGAACATGAAGATGAACCCGCCGCTGCGCGCCGAGTCGGACCGCCAGGCGCTGATCGAGGCGCTCCGCTCCGGCGCGATCGACTGCATCGCGACCGACCACGCCCCTCACGCGCGCGAGGAGAAGGAGCAGCCCTTCGAGCTCGCTCCGATGGGCGTCACGGGGCTCGAGACGGCGTTCGCGGCGCTGCACACCGGTCTCGTGCTGCCCGGCGTGATCGGCCTCGGGCTGCTGATCGAGCGGATGACCTCGGGCGGGGAGCCGTTCGGCCTCGTGGTGCCGAAGCTCGCGCCCGGAGCACCTGCAAACCTCTGCCTCGTGGACCTCGAGGCCGACTGGGACGTGGGCGAGGCCGGCTACGAGAGCCGCTCCGCCAACTGCGCCTTCGCGGGCCGCCGGCTCACGGGGCGCGTGCGGATGACGATCGCCGACGGCGCAGTGGCCTACCGCGAGCGCAGCTTCGCGCTCGGCGCTGTCGCATGAGCGCCGCCTACCTGCTGCTCGAGGACGGGACCCGCTTCGAGGGGGAGTCCGTGGGCGCCGGCGAGATCTCGACCGGCGAGGTCGTCTTCAACACCGCGATGTCGGGATACCAGGAGTCGGTCACGGACCCGAGCTACGCCGGCCAGATCATCGTCTTCACGTATCCGCTGATCGGGAACTACGGGGTGGCGCGGGCGCACATGGAGTCCGACCGCATCCACGCGCGCGCGGTGATCATGCGCGAGGGCGTGGACCGCGAGGACGCCACGCACGCAGAGGGCGGCTGGCTCACCTGGCTGACCGACTGCGGGATCCCCGCGCTCTCCGGAGTGGACACCCGCGCGCTCGTGCGCCACATCCGCGACAAGGGCGCGATGCGCGGCGGGGTGTTCGGCGCCGGCGTGCCCGAGTCCGAGGCCCGCGAGCGGGTCATGGCCGAGCCGCCGATGACAGGGCGCGACCTCGCCCGCGAGGTCACACCCGACGCGCCAGTGGTGCTCGAGGGCGGCGACGGCCCGCTCGTGATCGGCATCGACACCGGCATCAAGGACTCGATCGTCCGCAACCTGCGCGAGCGCGGCGTGCGGCTCGAGCTGCATCCCTGCTCGGCGAGCCCGGAGGACCTGCTCGCCCGCAACCCGGACGCGGTCTTCCTGGCCAACGGCCCCGGCGACCCGGCGGCGCTCGACTACGTGGTCGAGACCGTGCGCGGCGTGGTCGGGAAGGTGCCGGTCTGGGGCATCTGCCTGGGCCACCAGCTCCTCTGCCGGGCGGTGGGACTGGAGACCTTCAAGCTCCAGTTCGGACACCGCGGCGCGAACCACCCGGTGAAGGACCTCGAGACCGGCCGCATCGAGATCACCTCGCAGAACCACGGCTTCGCGGTGCTTGGGCCGGGCGGCGAGCGGACCATCGACACGGACGAGCCGGTGCGCTGGGAGACCGACTTCGGCGTGGCCGAGCTCCAGCAGCTGAACCTCTACGACCGCACCGTCGAGGGGCTCGTGCTGCGCGACGTGCCCGGCTCGACCGTGCAGTACCACCCCGAGGCCGGGCCGGGGCCGCACGACGCCCTCCATCTGTTCGACCGCTTCCTGGAGCGCCTCGTTGCCGCGTAGGGACGACATCCACAGGATCCTCGTGATCGGGTCGGGCCCGATCGTGATCGGACAGGCCGCCGAGTTCGACTACTCGGGCGCCCAGGCCTGCAAGGTGCTGCTTGAGGAGGGCTACGAGGTCATCCTCGTGAACTCGAACCCGGCCACGATCATGACCGACCCCGAGTTCGCGACGCGCACCTACATCGAGCCGCTGCTGCCGGCTTCGGTGACCAAGGTGATCGAGCGCGAGCAGCCGGACGCAATGCTGCCCACGCTCGGCGGCGGCACCGCGCTCGACCTGGCCCGCCAGCTCTCCGAGGACGGCACGCTCGGCAAGCACCGGGTCGAGCTGATCGGCGCCGACTACGACGCGATCCGGCGCGCCGAGGACCGCGAGCTCTTCCGCGCCACGATGGAGCGCGCCGGGCTGCGGGTGCCGCGCAGCGCTGCCGTGAAGTCGATGCGCGAGGCGGAGCGGGCGCTGCCGCAGGTCGGGCTGCCGGCGATCGTGCGCCCCGGGTTCACCATGGGCGGCGCGGGCGGCGGGATCGCGTGGACCGAGCCGGAGTACCGCCAGGTGGTCGCGGAGGGCCTCGCGGCCAGCCCGATCGGCCAGGTGCTCGTGGAGGAGTCCGTGATCGGCTGGGGCGAGTTCGAGCTCGAGGTGATGCGCGACCGCAACGACAACGTCGTGATCGTCTGCTCGATCGAGAACATCGACCCCATGGGCGTGCACACCGGCGACAGCGTGACCGTGGCTCCGCAGCAGACGCTCTCGGACAGGCTCTACCAGCAGCTGCGCGACCAGGCGCTGAAGGTGATCCGGGCGGTGGGCGTGGAGACGGGCGGCTCGAACATCCAGTTCGCGGTCAACCGGGAGACCGAGGAGATCGTGGTGATCGAGATGAACCCGCGCGTGTCGCGCTCCTCGGCGCTCGCCTCGAAGGCCACGGGCTTCCCGATCGCGAAGATCGCGGCGCGGCTGGCGGTGGGCTACGCGCTCGAGGAGATCGACAATGACATCACGCGCAAGACGCCCGCGAGCTTCGAGCCCGCCATCGACTACGTGGTGGTCAAGTGGCCGCGCTTCGCCTTCGAGAAGTTCCCGGGGGCAGACGGCCAGCTCCACACCTCGATGCAGTCTGTGGGCGAGGCCATGGCGATCGGCCGCACGTTCAAGCAGGCGTTCGTAAAGGCGCTCCGCTCGCGCGAGCTGGACGTGACGCCCTCGGGCTTCGACGGCGACCTGCTCGCCCGGCTCGAGACCCCGTCCGTCGACCGCTACGAGGTGCTCTTCGAGGCGGTTAGGCGCGGCCACAGCGAGGCCGAGCTCTGCGAGCGCACCGGGATCGACCCGTGGTTCATGGCGGAGATGGCGGCGCTCGCGCGCGGCGAGGACCCGGAGGCGGGCCTGGAGCGCAGCTTCAAGTCGGTGGACACCTGCGCGGCGGAGTTCGAGGCCGAGACCCCGTACTACTACTCGGGCTGGGAGCGCAAGGCGGCGCACGAGGTGCGGCGCGGCGACCGGCCCAGCGTCGTGATCCTGGGCTCGGGCCCCAACCGCATCGGGCAGGGCATCGAGTTCGACTACTGCTGCGTGCACGCCGCCATGACCGTGCGCGAGTCGGGGCGCGACGCGGTGATGATCAACTGCAACCCGGAGACGGTGTCGACCGACTACGACACCTCCGACCGCCTCTACTTCGAGCCGCTCACGCTCGAGGACGTGCTTGCCGTGATCGAGCTCGAGCAGCCGGAGGGCGTGATCGTGCAGTTCGGCGGCCAGACGCCGCTCAAGCTGGCGGCCGGGCTCGCGGACGCCGGCGTACCGCTGCTCGGCACGTCCGTCGAGTCGATCCACAGGGCGGAGGACCGGCCGAGCTTCGGGGCGCTGCTCGACGAGCTGCGCCTGAAGAGCCCGCCCTACGCCACGGCCGAGTCGCACCAGCAGGCGCTCGAGGTGGCCGACGGCGTGGGCTACCCGCTGCTCGTGCGCCCGTCGTACGTGCTCGGCGGCCGCGCCATGGAGATCTGCTACTCCCGCGAGGGCCTCGAGAGCTACCTGAAGCGCACCAACGGCGGCGCCGGGCGGACCATCTTCCTCGACCGCTTCCTCGAGAACGCGATCGAGATCGACGTGGACGCGCTCTGCGACGGCGAGGACGTGGAGATCGGCGCGATCATGCAGCACGTCGAGGAGGCGGGCGTGCACTCGGGCGACTCGGCGTGCGTGATCCCGGCCATGTCGCTC
Source organism: Thermoleophilaceae bacterium (assembly GCA_035633575.1). Classification (GTDB taxonomy): domain Bacteria; phylum Actinomycetota; class Thermoleophilia; order Solirubrobacterales; family Thermoleophilaceae; genus JACVRW01. The sequence goes on along the minus strand of DASQER010000182.1, from coordinate 6,651 downwards.
GGCCCGGAGATGCTGCGCCAGGTCGAGGAGGCCACGGCCGCGATCGCGCTTCGCCTCGGCGTGATCGGCCTGATCAACATCCAGTTCGCGGTCTACGGCGACGACGAGCTATACGTGATCGAGGCCAACCCGCGCGCCTCGCGCACGGTGCCGTTCGTCTCGAAGGCGATCGGCATCTCGCTCGCGAAGATCGCCTGCCGGCTGACGCTGGGCGAGCGGCTCGCGGACATGGACCTGAACATCCCGCGCTCGCCGCGTCACGTGTCGGTCAAGGAGGCCGTGCTGCCCTTCGGGCGCTTCCCGCGCTCAGACGTGCTGCTCGGCCCCGAGATGAAGTCCACGGGCGAGGTGATGGGCGTGGCCTCCGACTACCCGGCCGCGTTCGGAAAGGCACAGGCCGCGGCCGGGGCGGAGCTGCCCAGCTCGGGCACCGTCTTCATCTCGGTCACGGACGGCGACAAGTCGGCCGCCACGCAGCTCGCCGCCGGCTTCCACGACATGGGCTTCAGGGTGGTGGCCACGGGCGGCACCGCCACGGCGATCCGCCGGATGGGCGTGCCGGTAGAGCGCATCAAGAAGCTCTCCGAGGGCTCGCCGAACGTGGTGGAGCGGATCGACGCCGGCGAGGTAGACCTCGTGATCAACACGCCCACGGGCTCCGGCGCCCGCGCCGACGGATACGAGATCCGCCGCTCCGCGGTGGGCCGCGGGATCCCCTGCATCACCACGATGTCGGGCGCGAGCGCCGCCCAGCGCGCGATCCGCTCGAGCCGCTCGGGGGAGACCTCGGTGATCTCGCTCCAGGAGCTGCACGGCGTCGGCCTCGAGGGCCTGTCCGAGGCCGCCGGCCAGCCGGCGGCGGAGGATCGCTCTTCGGCGGAGGCGGAGCGGACCGCTTGACGGAGCCGCGCACGCTCGCGCCCCCGGAGCGGCGCGTCGCGCGAGTCTCGGGGGTGGAGCGCCTCGGCGCGTACCACCTGATCACCGCGCACGACGCGTCGGGGCCGGGCGACCCGCGACCGGGCCAGTTCTACATGCTCGCCGCGGAGGAGTGCTGGGGCGGGGGAGGCGACGAGCGCCCCTACCTCCCACGGGCCTTCTCCTACGCGCGCGCGTGGCTGGAGAGCGCGAGCGCCTCCTCGGGGGAGGCCGGCGTCTCGCTCTGCTTCCTGCTCGAGGCGATCGGCCCGGGCACCGAGCGCCTCGCCGCGCTCAAGCCCGAGGAGGGGCTCGGGCTGGTCGGCCCGCTCGGCATCGGCTTCGGCCCGCCCGCGGAGGGCACCAGGCCGATCCTCGTTGGTGGAGGCATCGGCGCCGCGCCGCTGCTCTGCCTCCAGGAGGAGCTGCCCGACACGACTTTGCTGCTGGGGTTCCGCAGCGCGGCCCACGCGCAGGCCGCAGCGCTCTTCGCCGGCGAGCCCCAGGTGGTGACCGACGACGGCTCGGTGGGCCGCCAGGCGCTCGTGACGGAGCTGCTCGCGGCCGAGCTCGACGCGGACCCCGGCGCGACAGTGTTCGCGTGCGGGCCGCCGCCGATGCTCGAGGCCGTGCGCGCGCTCTGCGCCGAGCGCGGCGTGGCCGCCCGGCTGGCGCTCGAGTCGGGGATGGCGTGCGGATTCGGCGCCTGCTTCGGGTGCGTGGTCCCGACCACGGACGGCTACCTGCGCCTGTGCGTCGACGGCCCGGTGCTGGACGCGGCCCGGCTCGAGACGGCGCTGTTCGCGGGGGCGGGGCACTGATGAACCGCTCCATCGAGCTCTGCGGCGTCGCGCTGCGCGGGCCGGTCCTGAACGGATCGGGGACCTTCGACGCGATCGCCGCCCGGCGCGCCTTCGGGGACGCCCTGCTGGAGCGCTTCCCGTTCGACGCCTTCGTGTCGAAGACGATCACGCTCGAGCCTCGCCAGGGCAACCCGCCGCCGCGGCTGTGGGAGACGCCCGCCGGGATGATCAACTCGATCGGCCTGCCCAACAGGGGCCTGGACGGCTTCCTCGCCTCCGACCTGCCGGAGCTCGCGCGCCTGCCAGTTCCGCTCGTGGTCTCGGTGATGGGGTTCAGCCGCGAGGAGCTCGCGACCCTCGTGGCGGCCGTGGGAGAGCGCGACGAGGTGGCGATGCTGGAGCTGAACGTGTCCTGCCCCAACGTGGAGACGGGCCTGATCATGGGCGCGGACCCGGCCGAGACGGCGCTGGCCGTCGAGCGCGTGAGGCGCGCGACCGAAAAGCCCCTGATCGTGAAGCTCACGCCGAACGCCACCGAGCCCGCCGCGGTCGCCGCGGCGGCAGCGGGGGCCGGCGCGGACGCGGTCTCCCTCGTGAACACCCTGAAGGGCATGGCGCTCCACCCTCACACCGGCGAGCCGTGGCTCGGCGGGGGGAGCGGGGGAGTCTCCGGCCCGGCGATCCGCGCGATCGCCCTGGAGCAGGTGGCGGCGGTCGCGAGCCGCGTCGAGATCCCCGTTATCGGCATGGGTGGCATCGCGAGCGGCCGGCACGCGGCCGATTTCCTCGCCGCGGGCGCCTCGGCGGTGGCGGTCGGCACCGAAAGCTTCCGCGACCCGGCCGCCGGCCGGCGAATCGCGGCCGAGCTCGCCGAGCTGTCCCTCCCAGGAGGGGAGCGCTCACCTGCCTCGACGACTGTCTGATCCCGTTTGGGGGACAAACGGGCTCGCTTTCTTCGGAAGATGCGGGAACTTTGCGCGCCTATCGCGGAATCGTTCGATTTTGCTCATTAAAAGCCCTGCAAACAAAGACAAAACGCTCAAGCAGTCGCAACCAACCTGAAGCTCAGGTCGAGGTCCAGATGAATTCGCGCATTTTTTGCGGGTTGGGCCTCGACGCCAGCGACCCAGCGTGTACTATCGCCGCCCATGCCGGCCGTTCCCCAGTCGCCCGCCAAGCCTCAGTCGGCGGGTCTAGCTCCCGAGCGCTCACTGACCCAGCGGATGGACGCCCTCCAGCGCGCGAACGAGATCCGCACCCGGCGAGCGAAGCTGAAACGTGACCTGAAGGCGGGGCGGGCGCAGATCCACGGCCTGCTGCTGGATCCCCCTGAATACGTGCTCACGGCCAAGGTTTTCGACCTGCTCCTGGCGGTCCCGAAGTACGGGCGCGTGAAGGTGAACCGCATTCTCACCCACTGCCGCATCTCGCCCAGCAAGACCATCGGCGGGCTCTCCGAGCGGCAGCGCGACGAGCTCGTATCGTACCTGCGCCGATAGCCCCGATCCTCGTCATCACCGGACCCTCCGGGGTCGGCAAGGGAACGCTCATAAAGGCGCTCCTGGAGCGGGTTCCGGGCCTACAGCTGGCCGTCTCGGCCACCACCCGCGACCCGCGTCCGGGCGAGGTCAACGGGGTGGACTACCACTTCCTCAGCCAGGAGGACTTCGATCGCCGCGTGGCGGCCGGCGAGTTCGTGGAGCACGCGGTCTACGCCGGCAACAGCTACGGCACGCTGCGCACCGAGCTCGAGCGCCCGGCGCGCGGGATCGTGCTCGAGATCGACGTCCAGGGGGCGCGCCAGGTGCGCGAGACGCTTCCCGATGCCCCGCGCATCTTCATCGAGCCGCCCTCGTTCGAGGCCCTCGTCGAGCGGCTCGGCGCGCGCGGCTCCGACTCGCCGGAGCAGATCGAGCGCCGGCTCGCCGCGGCGCGCGAGGAGCTGGAGGCCCGCGACGAGTTCCCGTACCACGTCTGCAACGACGACCTGGAGCGCGCGGTGGATGAGCTCGCGGCGCTTGCCGCTACCATGTGTCCGCGGTGATCACGCCACGTCTAGACAAGCTGCTCGAGAGGGTTGACTCCCACTACGCCTGCGTCATCGTTGCCGCAAAGCGTGCCCGGCAGATCAACTCCTACTACCACAACCTCGGCGAGGGCACCTTCGACGAGTACCCGCCTCCGATGGTGGAGACCGGGTCGAAGAACTACCTGAAGATCTCCCTCGAGGAGATCGCCGCCGGGAAGATCAAGTACCGCTACCGGTAGGAGGCGCACTTGGCCCGGATCCTGCTTGGCGTAAGCGGCGGGATCGCCGCTTACAAGGCGGTTGAGCTGGTTCGGCTCGCCACGGCGGCGGGCCACGCCGTGCGGGTGGTGCAGACCCCCGCGAGCCTGAGCTTCGTCGGGCGCGCGACCTTCGAGGGAGTGACCGGGGCTCCCGTCCTCGTGGACGAGTTCGAAGCCGATCCCGCGCGCGGGGCGTTCCCGGGCGACCCGCCGCCCGACCACGACCCGATCTCGCATCTGGAGCTGGTGGCGCGCTGCGACGTGCTCTGCGTGGCGCCCGCCTCCGCCAACACGCTCGCGAAGCTGGCCCAGGGGCTCGCGGACAACCTCCTCACCAGCGCCGCGCTGGCGAGCACGGCGCCGCTGGTGGTCGCGCCCTCGATGAACAGTCACATGTACGAGCACCCGGCCACGCAGGCGAACCTGGAGCTGCTGCGCACCCGGGGCGCACGGATCGTGGATCCGGGCAGCGGGCGGCTGGCGTCGAAGGGCGAGTGGGGGGTGGGCCGCCTCGCGGAGCCGCCGGAGATCCTCGCCGCGATCGAGGAGGTGCTCGGCGCCGGCCAGTACGCGCCGCGCTCGCTCGACGGGCTGCGCGTGCTCGTGACCGCCGGCGGCACCCGCGAGCCGATCGACTCGGTGCGCTATGTCGGCAACCGCTCCTCGGGGCGGATGGGGCTGGCGCTTGCCGAGGAGGCCGCGCGGCGCGGGGCGGAGGTGACCCTGCTGGCCGCCAACGTCGCGGTGCCACGGCCCGAGGGGGTCGACTCCGTGGACGTGGAGACCGCCGCAGAGCTCGAGGCCGCCGTGCGCGAGCGCTTCCCCGCGACGGACGTGCTCATCATGGCCGCAGCGCCCGCCGACTTCCGCCCGGCGAGCCCTGCCGACTCGAAGATCTCGAAGGAGGGCCGGGACGGCCTCACCCTGGAGCTCGAGCCCACCACGGACATCGTCGCCGCGGTGGCGGAGGGGCGGCGGCCCGACCAGACCGTGATCGGCTTCGCCGCCGAGCACGGCGAGGGCGCCGTCGAGCGCGGGCGGGCCAAGCTCACGCGCAAGGACCTCGACGCGGTCGTGGTCAACGACATCACGCGCAGCGACATCGGCTTCGACAGCACGGAGAACGAGGTCACGATCGTGCTCGCGGACGGCGAGCGGGAGGTCGGCCGCAGGCCCAAGCCTGAGGTCGCCGCGGCGATCCTGGACGAGGTCGAGCGCTTGAGGACGGCCGCGGTGGCGCCGACTACCGTAGGAAGAACATCGCTGCGCCGCGGGCGACGCCCGCGGCGCACGCCAGACGAGGGATGAGCGAAGCGAACGCATACGAGCTCTTCAAGAAGGGCAGCGAGCTGCTCGACAGCGGCGACTTCATGGCCGCGTCCGTGCCCCTCGAGCGCGCCCGCTCCCTCGAGCCCGACAAGGGCTCGATCCGCGAGGCGCTCGGACGCGCCTATTACCGCTCGGCCCGCTTCGACAAGGCGGCCGAGGAGTTCGCCGTGCTGGTCGAGCGCTACCCGGTGAACGACTACGCCCACTTCTGCCTCGGCCGCTCGCTCGAGAAGACGGGCCGCAAGGTGGAGGCGCGCCGCCACGCCGCACTGGCCGCGCACATGCGCCCGGATCGCAAGGACTACCAGGCCTTCCGGGACCGCCTCCAGGCGGTCTGATCAGCAACCGATCCGATATTGGGCCCCTATTACGGGCTCAACATCGGATGCGTCGGCCGCCGCTCGTGATCGCGTACGGCCACCACCGCCTCCGTCACCAGGCCCATCAGGCGGTCCACGCCCAGCTCGTCCACGGCCGCGACGGGGATCTCGCCGTGCACCCAGATGTCGCGCGCGCGGGAGCAGCCGAAGCGCACCATGCGCGTCTGGCGGTTCCACCAGAGGAGCATCCAGGGGTCCAGGTCGGTTGCGGCGTGGAGGGCGAGCGCCTGGACCCGGAGCAGGCGGTCGGCGATGCGGAGGCTGGCCTCGATCGGGTCGCCGGCCACCGACTCGCCCGGGATGACGATGCCCCACTCCGCGTGGGCGAGCCGCCGCACCGTCAGCGCGGGCACGGACGAGAGGTAGGCCTCGACCTCGTCAACGGCGGCCATTAGGGCAGAGTACGCGGGCGTGCGCGCGCTCGTGCAACGCGTCGGCGAGGCGTCCGTGACGGTGGACGGGCGCGAGGTGGCCCGGATCGGCCGCGGCCTGCTCGTGCTGCTCGGCGTGCGCCGCGGGGACGGCGCCGAGGAGGCCGACCGGATCGCCCGCAAGCTGCTGGCACTGCGCGTGTTCGAGGACGCCGAGGGCAGGATGAACCTCTCCGTTGAGGAGGCCGGCGGCGAGCTCCTGTGCGTCAGCCAGTTCACCCTCTACGGGGACGCCCGCAAGGGAAACCGGCCGAGCTTCGTGGACGCCGCGCCGCCCGAGGAGGCGGAGCCGCTGTACGAGCGCGTGCGCGAGGCGATCGGCGCCCAGGGCGGGGTCTTCGGCGCGCACATGGACGTGGCGCTCGTGAACGACGGCCCCGTGACGCTTCTGCTGGAGGCCTAGCGCGCGTGGGGCCTAGCGGCCCCGGGTGAGTCGATTTTCCTTGCGAGATCGCAAGGGAAATCGACTCACCCCGTAGTGGAACGCCGGCGGGCCCGGAG
>DASQER010000181.1:0-2010 GCA_035633575.1 Thermoleophilaceae bacterium | reverse complement strand
CGGAGTCGGCCGACGAGCTCGCGCTCGGCGAGGCGCTCGACGCGCTGCTGCGCCAGCTGGCGCTCGAGATCGTGCACGACGGCGAGGGGGCCAGGCGGGTGGGGCGGATCGTCGTGACCGGCCGCCCGGAGGCCGTGGAGCCCGTGGCCCGCTCGATAGCCAACTCGCCCCTGGTGAAGACCGCCCTCCACGGCGGCGACCCGAACTTCGGCCGCATCCTGCAGGCCGCCGGCCAGGCCTGGCCGCGCGGCGAGCCGTTCGTGGCCGACCTGGAGATCGAGGGCCGCCAGCTCGTGTCCGCCGGCGACGCGATCGGCCTCTCGCTCGAGGACCTGCGCTCGCTCGGGGAGCTCGTGCAGGGCAGCGAGATCGAGTACGCGCTGACGCTGCCCGGCGAGGGCGGCGAGGCCGAGGTCTTCTTCAGTGACCTGTCCACCGCCTACGTGGCCTACAACGCGGAGTACACCTCGTGAGAGACGTCGCAACGCTGCTGGAGGCGCTCCCCTACATCAGGGAGTTCCACGGCAAGACCGTCGTGATCAAGTACGGGGGCGCCGCCATGGTCGACCCCGAGCTCAAGGAGGAGTTCGCGCGCGACGTGGTGCTCCTCAAGTACGTCGGCATGAACCCCGTGGTCGTGCACGGCGGCGGGCCCGACATCACGCGCTACATGGAGCGGCTCGGCATGGAGGTGAGGTTCGTCGAGGGGCTGCGCGTGTCCGACGCGGCCACCGTCGAGGTGGCGAAGATGGTGCTGGTCGGCAAGCAGAACAAGGACATCGTCCTGCGCATCAACCGCCACGGGCAGCCGGCCGTCGGCCTCTGCGGGGACGACGGGCGGCTCTTCACCGCGAGGAAGCAGCTCGCGAGCGGAGAGACGGACATCGGCTTCGTCGGCGAGATCGAGAGCGTGGACGCCGGCGTGCTGCTCCACATCGCCGAGGACTACATCCCGGTGATCGCGTCGGTCGGGGCGGATGCGGAGGGCAACTCGTACAACGTGAACGCGGACGCCGCCGCGGCCGCGGTGGCGGAGGCGCTCGGCGCGTTCAAGGTGATCTTCCTCACCGACGTCGAGGGCTGGCGCGCGGACCCGGAGGACCCCGAGAGCCGGATCTCGGAGGCCACCGCGCAGGAGGTGCGCGATCGGCTGCCCCAGGTGAGCGGCGGCATGCGCCCGAAGCTCGAGGCGGCGGTGCACGCGCTCGAGTCCGGGGTCGGCCACGCGCACATCCTCGACGGGCGCCAGCCGCACTCGCTGCTCCTCGAGCTGTTCACCGACGAGGGCATCGGGACCAAGCTGTGGCCCTAGAGCAGCTGCAGTCCCTCGAGCGCGATGCCGTGATGGCGACCTACGCGCGCAACCCGGTCGAGTTCGTGCGCGGCGAGGGCACGCGGCTCTGGGACGACGAGGGCAACGAGTACCTCGACTTCCTCACCGGGATCTCGGTCGCCCAGCTCGGCCACTGCCACCCGCGCGTTGTGGATGCCGTGCGCGAGCAGGCCGGGCGGCTCATGCACGTGGGCAACCTGTTCTACACGGAGCCGGGCATCCGGCTCTCGAAGCGGCTTGCCGACCTGTCGCTCGGCGGCCGGGTCTTCCTCTGCAACTCCGGCGCGGAGGCGATCGAGTGCGCGCTGAAGCTCGCGCGCCGGCGGCGCGCGCGCGGCGAGTTCGTCGTGGCAGAGGGCGGCTTCCACGGGCGCACCATGGGGGCGCTGTCGGCCACACCGCAGGAGGCCAAGCAGGCGCCGTTCGCCCCGCTCGTGCCGGGCTTCACCGTGGTCCCGCGCGACGACCCCGCGGCGCTTCGCGCCGCGGTGAGCGTCCGCACCGCCGCCGTCCTGCTCGAGCCGATTCAGGGCGAGTCCGGCATCCACCCGCTCGACCCCGAGCTGCTGCGAGCCGCGCGCGAGGCCTGCGACGAGCACGACGCTCTCCTGATCTTCGACGAGATCCAGTGCGGCATGGGGCGCACCGGCACGCTCTGGGCGCACGAGCAGCTCGGC
>DASQER010000180.1:0-2218 GCA_035633575.1 Thermoleophilaceae bacterium | reverse complement strand
GGCAGCGCGGCCGGGTCGCGCTCCGCGAACACCTTCAGCTCGTCGCCGTCCACGATCAGGCTGTTCTCGGTGTAGTCGATCTCGCCCTTGAAGGGCCCCAGGATCGAGTCGTACTTGAGCAGGTGCGCGAGGGTCTTCGTGTCGGTGATGTCGTTGACACCGACCCAGTCGATCTCGGCGCCGCGGGCGTGAGCGGCGCGAAAGACGTTGCGCCCGATGCGGCCGAAGCCGTTGATGCCGGCCTTCAAGGCCATGTCGAGTGCTCCTTTTCTCGCTGCGTTGGTGCGTGAATCTACCGGGCGGTAGCCCTCAGGGGCGTCGCGGCGGCTTGTCCACATCGCGGTGGACGGCGTCCACCAGGAAGTCGCCCCGCGCCTCGTATTCCCGGGCCAGGTGCTCGGCTATCACGACCGAGCGGTGGCGCCCGCCCGTGCAGCCGATGCCGACGGTGAGATGTGACTTGCCCTCCTGCTCGTATGCCGGCAGCAGGTAGTCGAGCAGCGGGGTGAGCCGCTCGTAGAACTCGTCGATGCCGTCCGAGCCCTCCACGTAGTTGACCACGTCCGCGTCGAGCCCGGTCTGCTCGCGCAGCTCGGACTCGTAGTGGGGATTGGGCAGGAAGCGCACGTCGAAGGTGAGGTCGGCGTCGCGCGGCGAGCCGTGCTTGAAGCCGAACGTCATGAACGTGACCGCCAGCTTGCCGCGCCGCCCGTGCGGCAGCATCTTGTCGGCCACCACCTTGCGCAGCCGGGAGGCCGACAGGTCGCTGGTGTCGATCGAGACGTCGGCGCGCTCCTTCAGCGGCGCGAGCAGCTCCCGCTCGTGCCGCAGCGCCGACTCGACCGCCCCGCCCTCGGCCAGCGGATGGCGCCGGCGCGTCTCCTTGAAGCGGTTGATCAGGGAGGACTCGTCCGCCTCGAGGTACAACAGCCGGTAGGGCACCTCGTTCTTGTCGAGCTCGTCCAGGACCTTCACGAGGCCGTCGAAGAAGTCGCCGCCGCGCACGTCCGACACCACAGCCGCCCGCTCCACCTTGCTGCCCTTGTGGCTGAACAGCTCCGCAAGCGACCCGATCATCTCGGGCGGCAGATTGTCCACGCAGAAGTAGCCGGCGTCCTCGAACGTCGCCATCGCCTGCGACTTGCCCGCCCCCGAGAAGCCGGTGATCACCACGAAGTCCTCGATCCGGTGCTTGGGCGCCTTGGTGCTCGACCTCCGCAGCCGGAAGGTCATAGGACCTTGTTCACCTGCGCGTAGATGTCGCGGGCCACCTTGCCCGGCAGCCCGGGCACGCCCTCGAGCTCCTCGCGGCTGGCGCGCAGAAAGCGCTCGGGCGAGCCGAAGTGCTGGAGGATGCTGCGCTTGCGCGCCGGCCCGACGCCCGGCAGCTCGTCGAGCACCGAGTGCGTCATGGCCTTGTCGCGCTTGCCGCGGTGGAACTCGATGGCGAAGCGGTGAGCCTCGTCGCGGACGCGCTGGAGCAGCTGCAGCTCCGGCGTGTCGTGAGAGAGCCGCAGCGGCTCGCGCTTCCCCGGTACGAAGACCTCCTCGATCCGCTTCGCGAGGCTCACCACGGTCACGCCGAGGTCCCTGAACTCGCCGAGCTGGGTGAGCCCGGCGGAGAGCTGGCCCTTGCCGCCGTCGATCACGATCAGCGCGGGCAGCGACGCGAAGCTGTCGTCGTACTCCTTGTCGTGCGGGCTGCGCTCGCGCTGCTTCACGTACTGGGACATCCTTCGTGAGAGCACCTCGGCCATGGCTGCGAAGTCATCCTGAACCGAGTCCCGGATGGCGAAGCGGCGGTAGTCCGACTTCTTGGGCGCTCCGCCCTCGAACACCACCATCGAGGCGGCCGTGTGGCGCCCCATCAGGTTCGAGATGTCGAAGCACTCGACCCGCATCGGGATCTGCTCCATGCCGAGCGCGCGCTGCAGCCCGTCGAGCGCGTCGATCCGCTGCGAGCGGCGCCGCTCGGATCGCAGCCGGTCCTGGTCTAGGGCGAGCCTGGCGTTGCGCTCCGCGAGCTCGAGGATCCGCCGCTTGTCGCCTCGCTCGGCGTGGCGGACCTCCACCGGGGCGCCGCGCCGCTCCGTGAGCGCCGCGGAGAGCGCCTCGAGGTCCTTCACGGAACTCTGGACGATCACCTGCGGCGGCACCGCGATCGCGCTGGCGTAGTACTGGAGGATGAACTCCTCGGCCACCTCGCCCTCCTCGCGCT
>DASQER010000179.1:0-2302 GCA_035633575.1 Thermoleophilaceae bacterium | reverse complement strand
TCGCGCTCGATCGCGTTCCCGCACCAGGAGCAGCTGTCGGTAGATTGAGCGGCCATGGCCCAAGATGATCGCGCGCTGCGGATTATCGTGCTCGAGGGAGACGAGACCGGGCAGGAGCTGCTGGAGCAGTCGCTGCGGGTGCTGGATCCCGCGGTGATCAAGGTCCCGATCGAGCTCGAGCACTACGACCTGTCGCTCGACAACCGCCGCCGCACCGGCAACGAGGTGGTCACGAGGGCCGCCGAGGCGATGCGCGAGGCGCGCTTCGGCCTGAAGGCGGCCACGATCACGCCCGAGGGCAAGGACGACGTGGGCAGCCCGAACCGGCTCCTGCGCGAGGCGATCGACGGCAGGGTGATCATCCGCACCGGCCGCCGCATCCCGGGAGTCACGCCGGTGGCCGGCGTGCACTACCCGATCGCCGTCGTGCGCATGGCGGTCGGCGACGCCTACGGCGCCGAGGAGCGGCGCGAGGAGCAGGACGGCGACGAGATCGCCTTCCGCACGGAGCGGATCTCCCGCAACGTCTGCCACGCGGTCGCGGAGTACAGCTTCCGCACCGCCGCGCGCATCCACGGGCGCGTGTACGGCGGGCCCAAGTGGACGGTGAGCCCGGTCTACGAGGGCATGCTGAAGGAGGAGATGGACGCGGCCTCCGAGCGCCACCCCGAGGTGCCCTACAGCCCGGTGCTGATCGACGCCACCTACGCCGGGCTGATCTCGGGCGCGGCCGACGCGCCGCTCGTGATCCCCGCGCTGAACCGCGACGGCGACTGCCTCTCCGACCTCGTGATGCCGATGTTCGGCTCGATCGCGGGCGCCGAGTCGGTGGTGCTCGCGTTCGACGAGAGCTACGAGCCGAAGGCGGTGATGGCCGAGGCGCCGCACGGCACCGCGCCGGCCCTCCAGGGCAAGGACATCGCGAACCCGATGGCGATGATCCTGGCCGCCGCGGCGTTGCTGCACTACGCGGGAACGCTCGGCCACGACGGCTGCGAGACGGCGTCGCGGGCGATCTACGAGTCGGTGCTCGAGGCGGTCGCGACCGGCGTTCGGACCCCGGACCTCGGCGGGCACGCCACCACGAGCGAGTTCACCGGCGAGGTGATCTCGCGCGTGCGCACGAAGATCGACATCTGGGCGTCGCTGTAGTTGCGCAAGCGCCCGGCGCGGCCGGGCGCGCCGCGACCGCCTTAGCCGCGGCGGGCGCTGCGGCCGAGCGGCAGCCCGGCGGCGGCGCGTACCGGGTCCTCCAGGTGGCGACGGCGGCGGGCGACGTAGTAGCGGCGCTGGATGAACAGGGTGAGCACTCCGGCGAGCACGATCGCTGTGAGGTTGATGCCGAGCTGCGCGCCGGCGCCGCCCGCCTCGTTCCAGTCGCCGTAGGCGGCGGCCACGCCGATGTTCGAGGCCGCCGGGATCGTGGTGACCGAGATCAGCACGCCGATCAGCGCGCCCGACTTCGCGCTCGTCAGCGACAGCACGCCAACCGTGCCCGCCACGAATGCGACGAAGAACGAGAAGAAGTCGGGATGAGAGATGAAGCCGGTCAGGTGGTGCTCGTCCGGCGCGTAGTCGGACGGGCTGAGCGACGTCCACTTGAAGATCAGCGCGGTCAGGCAGGTGATCAGGATCCCGGCAGGGAAGCCGACGGCGAGCGCAGCGAGCGAGCGTCGCGCGAGGTCGGGCTGGCGGCGCACCAGGGCAACAGACATCGCGGCGAGCGGCCCGAACTCCGGGCCCACGACCATGGCGCCCACGATCAGGATCGGCTGGTCGAACAGGATGCCGACCGCCGCGATCTGCATCGCCAGCACCATGAAGGCGACGAAGCTGACGGACAGCTCGGTCTCCTCGCTGGTGCGCTGGTTGACCTCCTCCCATACGACCGCGTCCGAGGGCAGTCCCGGCGCGGCCTTCTCGGCAGCCACGGCCGCGTCGGACAGGATGATGTCCACGTCCTCGACGGAGATCGAGCCGAGGCGCGGGATGTCCAGCTCGCGCAGGTCGCTGAGGATCACGCTGGCGTCCTCGCGGACGACGTCGCAGAGGATCACGTCGCCCTTCGGCTTGTGCGACGCGCCGTGCAGGTGGACGACGTTGATGACCGACGGCGACGCGCAGAGGAGCTCGAGCGCTTGGTGCGCGGCCTCGCTCGGCGCGACGATCCGCAGGTGGATCATCCGGCCTCGGACAAGCCGCGGGCGGTGCCCGCGGCGCCGCGATCGCTTCCCTGCGCCGCGTAGCGCTCCATGCCCGCGCGCACCTCGTCGGGGATCTCGCGCTTCTCGAGGCTGCTGGG
>DASQER010000178.1:0-1800 GCA_035633575.1 Thermoleophilaceae bacterium | reverse complement strand
CGACCATGACCGAACACATGTTCGCATACGGTCCGGCGGCGTGCAAGGGCCGTTGCGGCTCGAACGACTAGCACTAAAAGGGCGGCCGCCGTCAGGTGGGCTATCCAAGTTGCGCTATGCGCAACCGAGATGGCCCACTTGGCTAGAGGACGCCGGCCGCCACGCTCGCGATGCCGGTGCAGGCCACCAGGCCCAGGACGATCACCGAGAAGCGGTTCGGGTCGAGGCGGCGGAATGCGAGCGCGCCGAGCGCGTAGCCGGCCAGCACCAGCGCCAGCAGCGGCCCCAGCAGGCCGAGGTCTACCGCTCCGCTTCCCTCGATGCCGAGCAGTACAGCTCCGCCCGCCACATTCAGCGCCAGGAAGGCCGCGGCGAGAGTGGCCCGGAACTCCGCCGGGCTAAGTCCCTGGGCCTCGAGCCAGAGCACGATCGGGGGGCCGCTGATGCTGATCGAGGTGGTCAGCACGCCGCTTGTGAATCCGGCAACCAGGCCGGCTCCGGAGGGCAATGCCCGCCGGGCCGCGCGGTGGCGCAGCTGCCAGACGGCGGCCGCGATCACGGCCAGCCCGACGCCCACCTGGAGCGGCTCCTTCGAGAGCACCGACAGCAGCGCGGCTCCGACCGCAAGGCCCGGCAGCGCCGCCATGAGCAGGGGCGGGAGCAGGCGCCAGCGAGCGTCGCCGGCCTCGAGGAGCACCAGCAGGTTGAGCGCCGCGCCGAGCAGGAGCAGGGCGGTCACGGCCTCGGCCGGCTCCATCACGGCGAACAGCGCCGGCGACAGCACCAGCGCGAAGCCGAAGCCGGTGGCCGACTGCACGGCCGCCCCGGCGAGCGCCGCCAGCGCGGCCAGGAGCATCAGCCGACGGTGACCAGTTCCTTCGGGAAGCCCGTGAGGACCTCGGGCTCGCCGTCGGTCACGATCACGAGGTCCTCGATCCGCACGCCCAGCTCGCCGGGCAGGTAGACGCCCGGCTCGACGGTCACCGCGTTGCCCGCAACGAGCTCGCCCTCGGCGGTCTTGCCGAGCCGCGGCGCCTCGTGCACCTGGAGCCCCACCCCGTGGCCCAGCCCGTGGCCGAAGTGCTCCTCGTGGCCGGCGGCGTCGACGATCTCGCGGGCGACCGCGTCCACCGCCCGGCACACCGCGCCCGCCCGCGTGGCCGCGAGGGACTCCACCTGCGCGCGCAGCACGAGCTCGTATAGCTCGAGCGCGGCGTCGTCGACGGACCCGGTGGCGAGCGTGCGGGTGCAGTCGGAGCAGTAGCCGTCCACGAGGGCCCCCATGTCGATCACCACGAGCGTGTCCCTCGGGATCTCGAGGTCGCGCGGGACCGCGTGAGGCAGCGCGCCGCGCGCCCCGGCCGCCACGATCGGCGGGAACGAGGGGCCCTCCGCGCCCGAGTCCTCCATGAAGCGCACGAGCTGGACCGCCACGTCGCGCTCCGTGCGCCCGGCGAGCCCGCGCTCCCGCAGCGACTCGTAGGCCGCCGTGGACAGCTCCGCCGCGGCGCGCATCGCCGCCACCTCCGAAGCGTCCTTGACCGCACGCAGGCGCTCCACGAGCCCGCCCGCCGGCACGAGCTCCACGTCCGGGCCGACCTTCTCGGCCAGCTTCGCGTGCGTGGCCACGCTCACGTCCTCGTCGTCGAACCCGGCGCGCCCGTGCAGCCGGACCGCCAGGTCGCCGAGCATGTCGCGCCCGGCCTCCACGCGCTCGTAGCCCTGCACCTGGTCGCGCGCCTGCTCGACGTAGCGGAAGTCCGTGAGGAAGAGGCGCTCCTCGCGCGTGACTATGCAGGC
>DASQER010000177.1:0-3185 GCA_035633575.1 Thermoleophilaceae bacterium | reverse complement strand
GAGGTGGCCGGTGGCGAGCGTGTTCAAGGTCCGCGACGAGGTCTGGGAAGTCGTCGAGCCTCTTCTTCCGGCTGTCGAGCCGGCGGCGACAGGTCGGCCGCGTGTGCCCGATCGGGTGGCGTTCAACGCGATCGTCTTCGTGCTCGTTACCGGGATCGCCTGGCGGTTCGTGCCCCAGGAGCTGGGCTGCTCGGGCGTGACCGCATGGCGGCGCCTGCGCGACTGGCAGCGGGCCGGCGTCTGGGAGCACCTGCACACAACGCTGCTTGACCGCCTCAACGCCGCCGGCGCGATCGACTGGTCAGCCGCCGTGGTCGACGGCAGCCACATACGTGCTCTTCAAGGGGGCCTTGACCGGGCCGTCTCCTGTTGACCGTGGCAGAACGGGCTCCAAGCACCACCTGCTGACCGACCCATCCGGGATCCCGCTGGCCATCACGCTGACCGGCGGCAACAGGAACGACATCACTCAGTTGCTGCCGTTGGTCGATGGCGTCGGGCCGGTCCGCGGGAAGGTGGGCCGGCCGCGGCGGCGCGCTGATGAGTTGATCGCCGACCGCGGCTATGACCACGACAAGTACCGCCGCGCGCTGTGGGCGCGTGGCGTCAAGCCGATCATCGCCCGCCGCCAGACCGAACATGGCTCCAGCCTCGGGCGCCGCCGCTGGGTCGTCGAACGCACCTTCGCTTGGTTGCACTTCTTCCGCCGTCTCAGGCTGCGATGGGAGCGCCGCCCGGAGTTGCACGAGGCCTTCATGCACCTCGGCTGCGCCATCATCTGCCAGCGCTACCTGCGCGCACTGTGAGACAGCCTTAGATCTGCTCCCGGCCGCGATAGCCGCGCAGTCGAGCGATCGGACCGAGGGCCGCCGTGAGGGCTCGCAGTATCGGCCATGGCGGGCTGGCAGGTCGTATCTCATTCCCGAACTCGGGGACCATGACGGCGAGCTGCAAGGGCCGCGGCATGCCCTTCGCGTCGAGCTTGTCCGCTTGGGCGAGCGCGAACATGGTCTCGAAGAACGAGGCGATGTCGAGTGCCGGCCGGAAGAACTGGATCGAGCGCGCGTCCTCGTTGCCGTCGTTCCAAAATCGGTGCGGCGTGTTCGCCGGCACGCGGATCGTGTCTCCAGCGCCCAATCGGCGCTGCTCGCCGGCCACCTCGAACACGAGTGATCCTGACACGACCTCCGCCCCGCTCACCTGTTTGGGATGGACGTGCACCGGCTCACGCTCCGCAGTAGGCGGATTCACGCTGTCGATGCGCAATTGCTCGTCGCACAGCTCGACGAAAGTCATCCGCTGACCAGTACGTGGATTGGAAATCTGCTGGCCTTCGCGTGGCATCGAGTCCGCAGCCTACTTCTGAAACAGCTTCTTAGGCGGTTTCCGCTCCCGCGGTGCGCAGGCTGCGGGCCGGGCTGCGTTCGCCCAGGGCGAAGCGCGGCTCCGGCCGCTCGTGTCCCGCCAGCACGGCCGCCACGTGCTCAGCCAGCGCCGGCCCGTGCTTGTAGCCGTGCCCCGATCCGCCGCCGAGCAGCCAGACGCCCTCGTGCTCGGGGTGAGGCGCGAAGACGAACTCGGCGTCCGGCGTGAGGCTGTAGTGGCAGCCGGGCGCGCTCGCCACCGGCGCGCCCGCGAGCGCCGGGAAGCGCCGCGCCAGGTACCGGCGAGCGCGGTCGACCGTCTCGGCCGTCGCCTCCAGCGGCCGCTCGTCGGGATCGACCTCCGCCCCGTCGGCGTCGGGCGCGACCTTGACGCCGAACGGCTCGACCCGCGCGTGGCCGTAGAAGGCGGCGTCGAAGTCGACCCAGCCGGGCCCGTTCCACTCGGGCGGCGCCTCGAACAGGACGAGCTGCTGGAAGGTGACCCGCAGCGGGACGAGCTCGGGGAACAGCCGGGCGAGCCAGGCGCCGCAGGCCCAGACGACGGCGTCGGCCTCGAGGCTGCGTCCGCCCGCCGTCACCGCCGAGCCCGCTGGACGAGCCTCCGCGGTGACCAGGCGGGCGCCCGCTTCGCGTGCCCTTCCCACCAACGCCCGCACGCCGTCCGCGGCGCGCAGCACGCCGGCCTCGGGCTCGTGCAGCACGAAGGCCAGGTCGTCGACGGCCAGGCTCGGGAAGAGACGGGCTCCCTGCTCGGGCGAGAGCCGCTCGACCGGAATGCCCGCGCCGCGCAGCACCCGCTCGCTGGCGGCCTCCCAACCGTCCTCGCGGCGGGCGAACCAGGTCACGCCGGACTCGACGAGCACCTCCGGGCCGAGCTCGCGCCACAGCTCCAGCGCGCGCCGGGCCGAGCGGGCGTAGAAGTCGTCGGGGCCGTGCGAGCAGCGGATCAGTCGCGTCTCGCCGCCGGACTCGGCGCGGGGATGCGCCGGCTCGAAGCGGTCCATCAGCGTGACCTCCCAGCCCCCGCGCGCGAGGCGGTCGGCCAGCGAGGCGCCGAACACGCCGGCTCCGATCACGATCGCGGAGGGCACGCGTGGAGAGTAGCCGGGGCCGGAGCTAGGCTTGACGGTCCTTGTTCGCCGCACCGGTCAACCGCCTCATCACCGAGCTAGCGCGCCTGCCCAGCATCGGCCAGCGCACCGCGCAGCGGCTCGCTTTCCACATCCTGAGCGCCTCCGACGAGGAGGCGCTGGCGCTGGCCGACGCCATCCGCGAGGTCAAGGAGACGGTGGGCCACTGCCAGGTCTGCTTCAACCTCGCCACCGAGGAGCGCTGCCGCATCTGCCAGGAGGAGCGTCGCGAGCGGACGGTGATCTGCGTGGTCGAGCAGTCCAGCGACGTGATCCCGATCGAGCGCTCGGGCGAGTTCCACGGCGTCTACCACGTGCTGGGCGGCGCCCTGTCGCCGATCGACGGCGTCGATCCGGAGGACCTGCACGTGTCCGAGCTGCTCGGCCGGGTGGATAACGGAGCCGGCGTGCGCGAGGTCGTGATCGCCACCAACGCCACCACCACCGGCGAGGCCACCGCCCTCTACCTGGCCGACGCCCTGCGCGAGCGGGCCCCGGAGCTCGCCGTCACCCGACTGGCAAGCGGCCTGCCGGTGGGCTCGGACCTCGAATACGCCGACGAGATCACGCTCGGCCGCGCGCTGCGCGGCCGGCACGCGATCTGAGCGGAGCCTTGCGAGCACCGTGACCGCCGACAGCTCGGGCGTCGTGTACACGGGCGACCCGACGT
>DASQER010000176.1:0-12308 GCA_035633575.1 Thermoleophilaceae bacterium | reverse complement strand
CGCGGACCGCGAGGTCGGCGCCGTGGTGGTCCGCGGCGAGGGCGGCTTCTTCTGCGCTGGCGGCGACCGCGACACGCTCGCGGCGGCGGGCCGCGATCCGGCCGACCCGGAGGTCTATGCCGGGCTCGGCGCGGTGTACCGCGCATTCGCCCGCGTGGGCGAGCTGGCGGCACCCACGGTCGCCGCGGTGCGCGGCGGCGCGGTCGGAGCGGGCCTCAACCTCATGCTGGCCACCGACCTGCGGATCGTGGCGCGGGACGCCAGGATCATCTCGGGCTTCATCCCGATCGGCCTGCATCCAGGCGGCGGCCACGGCGCGCTGCTCGGCCGCACCGGCGTCCGCGAGGCGGCGGCCGCCATGGCCCTGTTCGGGGAGCGCATCGACGGCGAGCGCGCCGCCGAGCTAGGGATCGCGTGGGCGGCCGTCGACGACGAGGACGTGGAGCGCACGGCCGTCGAGCTCGCCGGCCGCGCGGGCGCCGACCCCGAGCTGGCCCGCCGCACGGCCGCATCGCTGCGAACGGTGCTCGGCCCACCGCCGCTGCCCTGGCCGGCGGCGCTCGAGCTGGAGCGCGCCTCGCAGATGTGGTCGATGCGCCGGAAGGCGCTCTCGTCGTGACAGCGCGCCTGGTGCTGCTCCCCGGCGACGGGATCGGGCCCGAGATCATGGATGCGGCCAGGGAGCTGCTCGACGCCATCGGCGCCTTCGAGATGGAGGAGCAGCTCGTGGGCGGCGCTTCGATCGACGCGCACGGCCGGCCGCTCACCGACGAGGTGCTGGATGCGTGCCGCAACGCCGACGCCGTGCTGCTCGCCGCCGTCGGCGGCCCGAAATGGGACACGACCGACCCGGACGCCCCCCGGCCCGAGCAGGGGCTGCTCGGCCTGCGCAAGGAGCTCGGGCTGTTCGCCAACCTGCGCCCGGTGCGACCGAGCCCGGCGCTGCTGGACGCCAGCCCGCTGAAGCGCGAGCGCATCGAGGGCACCGACCTGCTGGTGGTGCGCGAGCTCACGGGCGGCATCTACTTCGGCGACCGCGGCCTCGACGGCGACACCGCGTACGACACCTGCGTCTACAGCGTTGGGGAGATCGAGCGGATCGCGCGCGTGGCGTTCCGGCTCGCCCGCAGGAAGGTGACGAGCGTGGACAAGGCGAACATCCTGGAGACCTCGCGCCTCTGGCGCAAGACCGTGGAGAGGGTCGCCGAGGGCCAGGACATCCCGTTGGAGCACATGCTCGTGGACAACGCCGCAATGCAGCTCGTCTCGCGCCCGTCGGAGTTCGACGTCGTGCTGACCGAGAACATGTTCGGGGACATCCTGAGCGACGAGGCCGCGATGCTCACCGGCTCGCTCGGCATGCTCCCGAGCGCCTCGCTGGGCGAATCCGGCGCGGGCCTGTTCGAACCCGTTCACGGCTCCGCGCCCGACATCGCGGGCACCGGCAAGGCGAATCCGCTCGCCATGTTCGGCTCCGTGGCCATGATGCTGCGCCACGGACTCGCTATGGAAGACGCCGCTGCTGCCGTAGAATCGGCCGTGGACCTCGCGCTCGGGAAGGGCCTCCGGACTCCGGACCTGGGCGGGGACGCATCGACAGAGGCCGCCACCCGGGCGGTTCTCGCGAACCTCTAGGAGCACCCGTACGTGAACACCGCCGACCTCATCTGGCTGAACGGAGAGTTCGTCGCCTGGGAGGACGCCAAGGTGCACGTACTCACGCACGCCATGCACTACGGGACCGGCGTGTTCGAGGGCATCCGGGCCTACGAGACTCCCCAGGGGACCGCGATCTTCCGCAACCAGGACCACCTGGACCGCCTCGAGAGGTCGGCCAAGCTCTACTACATGGACCTGCCCTTCACGAAGGAGCAGCTCCGCGAGGTCACCCACGAGCTGATCGTCCGCAACGGGTTCAAGAGCTGCTACATCCGCCCGCTCGTCTACCGCGGCTACGGCCCGATGGGCCTCAACCCGCTCGACAACCCGGTCGAGGCCATGGTGGCCGTGTGGGAGTGGGGGGCGTACCTGGGCGAGGAGGGCAAGCGCAACGGCGTCCGCGCCCGCGTGTCGTCCTACCGGCGCATCTCGTCCGACTCGCTGATCCCGCACGCGAAGGCCTGCGGCCAGTACCTGAACTCGGTGCTCGCCAAGATCGAGGCGGTCAAGGCCGGCTACGAGGAGGCCATCCTGCTCAACGACAGCGGGAACGTCTGCGAGGGCACCGGCGAGAACATCTTCGTCATCAAGGACGGCGTGATCCACACCCCGCCGCAGGCGGCGTCGATCCTCGACGGCATCAACCGCAAGTCGTGCATCCAGGTCGCGCGCGACCTGGGCTACGAGGTGGTGGAGCGCGACATCGCCCGCGCCGAGCTGGCCCTGGCCGACGAGGTCTTCCTCACCGGCACCGCCGCCGAGCTCACGCCGATGCGCGAGATCGACGACATCGAGATCGGCCCGCCCGGCCCGATCACGCGCGAGATCCAGGGCGTGTTCGAGGACGCCCTCTACGGCCGCGACGCGCGCTACGCGGACTGGCTCGATCTCGTGCCGGTCCCGTCACAGGCGTGACCGAGCAGGGCTCGCGCGTCGTCGTCTACGACACGACCCTGCGCGACGGCATGCAGGGCGAGGGGATGTCCCTGTCCGTGGACGAGAAGGTGCGCGTTGCACACGCGCTCGACGACCTCGGCGTGCACCTGATCGAGGCCGGCTTCCCGGCATCGAATCCGAAGGAGGCGGCGCTCTTCGAGCTGCTCTCGAAGGAGAGCTTCACGACGGCCGAGGTGGCCGCCTTCGGGATGACCCGCAGGCGCGACAGCGCGGTCTCCGAGGATCCCGCGCTGCGGCTCCTCGCGGACAGCTTCGCGCCGGTGTGCACGCTGGTCGGCAAGACGTGGTCGCTGCACCTCGAGAAGGTCACGCAGGTCGATCCGGAGGAGAACCTGCGCATGATCGCCGACTCGGTGGCCTTCCTGGCGGGCGAGGGCAAGCGCGTGATCTACGACGCCGAGCACTTCTTCGACGCCTTCCGGGACGACCCGGACTACGCGCTGCGCTGCCTGCGCGCCGCCGCCGAGGCGGGCGCGGAGAACGTGACGCTCTGCGACACGAACGGCTCCTCGCTGCCGTCCCAGGTGAGCGAGGCCACGGCGCGGGTGGCCGCCGAGCTCGGCGACGCGGTGCAGGTGGGCATCCACACCCACGACGACGCCGGCTGCGGCGTGGCGAACGCGCTGGTGGCCGTGGAGGCGGGCGCGCGCCTCGTGCAGGGCACGATGAACGGCTACGGCGAGCGCTGCGGCAACGCCAACCTGATCTCCATCCTGCCGGCGCTCGACCTGAAGCTCGGCCACGAGTCGATCGGGCGCGAGCGGCTCCAGCGGCTCACCGAGACGGCCCACCTCGTGGACGAGGTCTGCAACGTCACGCCGAACCCGAACCAGCCCTACGTCGGCGCCAACGCGTTCGCTCACAAGGGCGGGATGCACGTGGCCGGGGTGAACCGCGACGCCCGCACGTTCGAGCACATCGAACCGGGCGAGGTCGGGGCCGACCGGCGCGTGCTCGTCTCGGAGCTGTCCGGGAAGGGCACGGTCCAGGCGCGTGCCGACGTGGACGGCGAGACAGCCGCCCGCGTGATCGAGCGCGTGAAGGAGCTGGAGAACCGCGGCTACCAGTTCGAGGCCGCGGACGGGTCCTTCGACCTGCTCATACGCAGGGAGACGGGCGAGTACCAGCCGCTGTTCCGGCTCGAGTCCTGGCGCGCGATCGTGGAGAAGCGTGAGGACGGCCGCGCGGAGACCGAGGCCACCATCAAGATCTGGGTGGAGGGCGAGCGCTACGTGCGCACCGCGGAGGGCAACGGGCCCGTCAACGCTCTCGACAAGGCGCTGCGCGCGGCCATCGGGGAGCGCTACCCGCACCTGCGCGACATCGAGCTCGTGAACTTCAAGGTGCGCATCCTCGACGAGCGCAAGGGCACCGGCGCGGTTACGCGCGTGCTCCTCGACACCACGGACGGCCAGGACACCTGGGGCTCGATCGGCGTGTCCGAGAACATCATCGAGGCGAGCTGGGAGGCGCTGGTGGACTCGCTCGAGGCCGGCATGCTGCCCGGCCGCACGCAGCACTCGCGGGCACGCACCGCCATCTCGTGAGCGGGTTCATCCCCCTCGCGCGCCCGCTGGTCGGCGCGCGCGAGGAGGAGCTGCTGGTCGAGACGCTGCGCTCGCGCCGCCTGGCGCTGGGACCGCGGCTCGGCGAGTTCGAGGGTGCGTTCGGCGCGCGCCTGGGCGCCGGGCACGTCTCCGCCGTCTCGAGCGGCACGGCCGGCCTGCACCTGGCAATCCGCGCCGCGGGCGTCGAGCCGGGCGACGACGTGGTCACGAGCCCGTTCAGCTTCGTGGCCTCCGCCAACTGCGTGCTCTACGAGGGCGCCCGCCCGGTCTTCTGCGACATCGACCCGCGCACGCTGAACATCTCAGCGGAGGCCGCGGCCGATGCGATCACCGACCGCACGACCGGGCTGCTGCCGGTGCACATCTTCGGCTACCCGGCCGACATGCCCGCCTTCGAGCGGCTCGCCGCCGACCGCGCCCTGTGGCTCGTGGAGGACGCCTGCGAGGCGCTCGGCGCGGTCCACGCCGACGGCGCGCCGGCCGGGGCCCGCGGGAACCTGTCCGTGTTCGGCTTCTACCCGAACAAGCAGCTCACGACGGGCGAGGGCGGCGCGGTGGTGTCCCCGTCCGCCGAGGTCAAGGAGCGGATCGACTCGGAGCGCAACCAGGGCCGCGCGCCCGACATGGGCTGGCTCGACCACGACCGGCTCGGGTTCAACTACCGCCTCGACGACCTCTCGTGCGCGCTCGGCATCGCGCAGCTCGAGCGCCTCGACGACCTGCTCAACGCCCGCGCGCGCGTGGCCGCCCTCTACACGGAGGCCCTCAAGGGCGTCGAGGGGCTCGGCCTGCCCTGTCCCGACGAGGGCGGCGAGCGCCGCGGCTGGTTCGTGTACGTGGTGCAGCTGCCGCCCGGCGTGGATCGCGCCGCCGCCGTGCCGGCGATGCGCGAGCGCGGCGTGGACACGAAGCCCTACCTGCCGGCGATCCACCTGCTGAGCTTCTACCGCGAGCGCTTCGGCCACCGGGAGGGCGAGTTCTCGGTCTGCGAGGACGTGGCGCGCCGCTCGCTCGCATTGCCCTTCTTCCCGGAGCTCACTGACGGCCAGGTGCAGCGGGTGGCCGAATCGCTGCGCGCCGTCATCGGCCAACCGGCTTGACCAGGGCCACGAAGCCCGGCAGCGAGCGGCTCGGCGGGCGGTAGGCCACCTCGTCGAAGCCCTCGCTGGCGTAGAGGGCGCGCGAGACCTCGTTGTCCAGCGTCGTGTCGAGCGCGACCGCCGGCAATCCGCGCTCCCGCGCCTGGCGCTCCGCCTCGGCCAGCAACGCCCGCGCCGCGCCGCGGCGGCGGAAGCGAGCGCCGGTGGCGAGCGCGTCCACGTAGAAGGAGGAGCCGGGCGGCTCCGGGACCGATCGCCCGCCGGCCGCGTAGAGGCGCAGCGTGCGCGGCCACAGCCAGACCGGCTCCCTTCGCAGCGCGAGCCTCAGGAACGCGCGCGAGCGCGCATCCGCCTCGCTGACCGGGAATGCCGCCATGGCCGCTGCGGGCTCGCCGTCCAGCTCCACGACCCAGGCGACCTCCATGCTCGCCACGTTGCCCGGCTCGGCGAACGCGTGCTCCAGCGCCGCCAGGGCTCGAGCCCGGCCGCCTGCGTAGCGGTCGTACATGCCCGGTGCGCTCTCGAGCAGCAGCCGCGCCACCGCAGCCGCGTCCTCCTGGCGCGCCTCGCGAACCCCCACCGGCGGAATCCTACGGTCACGCGGCTGAACCCTGTCGCGGCGCGCCGGGCACCGCCCGGCGCTTGCGCAACGGCGGCCGTAGACTTGCGGCCCGCATGGGCCGCTTCCGCGATCCTCAGGACCCGCTCTTCCAGGCGCTCAACTCGTCGATCGCCTTCGACTACCGGCTGGCGCCGTACGACCTCGAGCAGTCGCTGGCGCACGCGCGCATGCTCGCGCGCAGCGGCATCATCGGCGACGACGACCTCGAGGTCATCGAGCGCGGCCTCGGGGCCGTGCGCGAGGAGATCGAGAGCGACAGCTTCGTCGTCATGGAGCCCGACGAGGACATCCACATGGCGATCGAGCGGCGGCTCACGGAGATCGTCGGCCCCGTCGGCGGCAAGCTCCACACCGCACGGTCGCGGAACGACCAGGTGGCCACCGACGTGGCGATGCTGGTGCGCGCGCACAGCCTCGGGGCGAGGGAGCTGCTGCAGAAGCTGATGGCGACCCTGGTGGCGGTGGCCGAGCGCCACCTGGACTGGCGAGTGCCCGGCTACACCCACCTCCAGCGCGCTCAGCCCGTCTACCTCTCGCACCACCTGCTGGCCTACTTCTGGAAGTTCCGCCGCGACCTCCAGCGCTTCAACTTCTGCATGACGGCCACGGACGACCTGCCGCTGGGCGCCGGCGCGCTCGCGGGGGTGAACTTCGACACGAGCCGCATGTTCGTGGCCCAGGAGCTGGGCTTCGGCGGCATCGCGGAGAACTCGCTCGACGCCGTGTCGAACCGCGACTTCGTGGTGGACTACCTCTCGGCGGCCGCGACCTGCGCCACCCACCTGTCGCAGCTCGGCGCCGAGATCGTGCTCTGGTCGAGCCAGGAGTTCGGCTTCTGCGAGGTGGCGGACGCGTTCTCGTCGGGCTCCAGCCTGATGCCGCAGAAGAAGAACCCGGACGCCGCGGAGCTCCTGCGCGCGAAGGCCCCGCGCGTCGTGGGCCACCTCGTGACCCTCCACGGCGTGCTGCACGGCCTGCCGCTGACCTACAACAAGGACCTCCAGGAGGACAAGGAGCCGCTCTTCGACGCGATCGACACGATCGAGCTGTGCCTGCGGGTGGCGGCGGCGATGCTGGAGAGCATCGAGTTCAACCGCGAGCGCATGGCCGATGCGGCCTCGGACGAGTTCATCGCCGCCACCGACGTCGCCGACCTGCTCGTGCGCCGCGGAGTGCCGTTCAGTGAGGCGCACGGCATCGTCGGCGGGGTGGTGCGCGCGGCTGTGGAGCGCGGCAAGAAGCTCTCGGAGCTGACCGAGGAGGAGCTGGCCGAGCTGGCGCCGCAGCTCGACGGTCAGTTCTACGAGCTGCTCGACCCGGGCTCGTGGCTCGAGTCGAAGGTCTCCGACGGCGGCACGGCGATGTCGCGCGTGCGCGAGCAGCTCGCCCAGGCCCGCCAGGTGCTGCGCGAGGCGCGCGGGTGAGGTTGCCGCGCGACTTCTACGCGCGCTCGGTGCACGACGTCGCCCGCGACCTGGTCGGCTGCGTGGTCCGCCACGGCGAGACCGCGGGCCGCATCGTCGAGACCGAGAGCTACCACATGGAGGAGCCCGCCTGCCACGCGTTCTCGGGGGTCACGGAGCGCACGCGCACGCTCTACGGCGAGCCCGGGCAGGCGTACGTCTACTTCTCCTACGGGATCCACTCGCTGCTGAACGCGGTCAGCGAGGGCGAGGGGATCGGGGCGGCGGTGCTGATCAGGGCGCTCGAGCCGCTTGACGGGATCGAGCTCATGCGCGAGCGGCGCGGCCTCGAGCGCGTGGAGGAGCTCTGCTCGGGCCCGGGCAAGCTCACGCAGGCGCTCGGCATCGGCCTGTCCCTGAACGGCAGCTCGCTCGTGGGCGGGCCGATCGAGCTGCTCGCGCGCGAGCAGGCCGCCCGCGAGCCGTGCGTGGTGGCCGGCGAGCGCATCGGCATCACGAAGGCCGTCGAGCTGCCGTGGCGCTTCTGCGACGCGGACAGCCGCCATGTGTCCAGGCCGTGGCCCGCCGCGATGCGGGCCCGACTGGCCTAGCCGGTCGCGCCCGGGCCCGCGCCTCCGCCTCCGCCGCCGCCGCCGCTCGGCGGCGGGGTGGGGGGTGGCGCCGGGGTGGGCGCCGGCTCAGGCTCGGGCGCGGGCTGCTGGGGCGGCGTCTGCTCCGGCGCCTGTCCGCCCTGCTCTTGGCCGGGGGCATCGGTCGGCGCGGTGTCCGTCGGCGCCACCTGCTCGGCCGAGGGCACGTCCGAGGGAGCGACCGGGATGGCGGGCGCCGTCAAGCCGTCCTGGTTCTCGTTAGCGGCGCGCGCGAGCCGGCGCTCCCCGCGCATCTGGAGCCACGAGGCCATGAAGTCGTGGAAGATCTCGGCGGGGTAGGTGCCGCCCGCGACGGGGCTGCCGCCGTGCTCGAACTCCATCGGCTGCAGCTTGTCCGCGTAGCCCACCCAGATCGCGACGGTCAGGTCCTCGTTGCCGCCGACGAACCAGGCGTCGCCCCAGTTCTCGGTCGTGCCCGTCTTGCCCCAGATGAACTCGTCGCCGACCTGCGCCGCCTTGCCGGTGCCGCTGCGGACCACGAGCGAGAGCATGTCCTTGGCCACCTGGCCTACCTTGGCCGGGAAGACGCGCTCTCTCCTGACCTCGTTTCGGGTGACTCCGTTGCCCTCGACGCTCTGGATGGCCACGGGCCCGGTCTCGTGCGGGGCGAGGCTGCCTGAGACGCGCATCCCGTCGTTGGCGATGGTCGAGTAGGCGTAGGCCATCTCGAGCGGCGTCACGCCCTCCCTCAGTCCGCCCAGGAGCATCGCCGGGTTGGTGGACAGGTCGGTGCGGATGCCCATCCGCTGCGCGAGACCCGCCACGCGGCGAGGCTTCACCTTCATGCCGAGCTCGGCGAAGATCGAGTTGTCGGAGTTCGCGGTGGCCGACCAGAGCGAGGCCGAGCCCAGGTAGGAGCCCTCGTAGTTCTCCACCCCGAAGCGCACCTTCTGGCCGCGCCCGTTGCGCGAGTAGAACGTCTTCGGCTGAGAGGCCCAGGTGCTGTTCGGGTCGACCCCGTCCTCGAGCGCGCGCACGAGGATGAACGGCTTGAACGCCGAGCCCGGCTGGCGGTGCCCGTTGGTCGCCAGGTTGAACGGCCGGGCGTTGAAGTCCGACCCGCCGACCATCGCGCGCACCTCCCCGGTCTTGTTCTTGATCGCCACCAGCGAGGCGTCCGGGCCGATCCCCGCGAGCCGGCCCACGATCGCGCTCTCCGCGGCCTGCTGGAGCTCCGGGTCGATGGTGGTCTTCACCTCGAGCCCGCCCGCGAACACCTTGCCGGGCGAGTAGATCCTCAGGAGGTGCTCGGTCATCCAGGTGGTGAAGTACGGCTGCTGGGACTCGGTGCTCGGCGGGTCCACGTCGTCCTCGGCCGGCAGCGCCTGGCGGACCGCCTCCCTGTACTGCCCCTCGGTGATCGTGTTCATGTCGAGCATGCGCTGGAGCACGAGGTTGCGCCGCGCCGTCGAGGCCTGCGGGTGCCCGATCGGGTCGTACATGGTCGGAGAGGCGATCATCCCCGCGAGCAGCGCCGCCTCGTGGGGGGCCACGTCAACGGCCTCGCGCGCGTCCGGATCCTGCTGGCCCTCGTCCTGCACGGGAGGCGCGTAGCTCACGCCGGCGTCAGCGGCGCCGGCGCGCTCGTCGGCGTCGTCGCCGTCGCCGAAGTAGGTGCGCACCGCCGCCTCGATGCCGTACGCGCCGTTGCCGAAGTAGACCGTGTTCAGATACTGGGTGAGGATCTTCTCCTTGGACCACTGGCGCTCCAGGTGGTAGGCGAGCGCCGCCTCGCGCAGCTTCTGGAACACCGAGCGGTCGGCCTGTGCGGAGAGGGCGTTCTTCACGAACTGCTGGGTGATGGTCGAGCCGCCCTGCGCGGCGCGGCGCTTGAGCACGTCCTGCACGAGCGCGCGGGCGATGCCGGCGTAGTCCACGCCCTTGTGCCCGTAGAAGCGGCGGTCCTCGACGGCGATCACCGCGTTCTTGACGTTCGGGGAGATCTCGCCCTCGCCGACCAGGATGCGATTCTGGTTGCCGGTGAGCTTCGCGATCTCCAGGCACGCCGGGTCCTTCTCCAGGTCCTTGCAGTCCGGGGTGTCGGCGTAGAGCACCGAGTTCTGCGCCTGCTTGTACTGCGCGCTGTTCTCGAGGCTGGGGAGGTCGCTCGCGACCGCCATCAGCATCCCGAACACCGTGGACACGAGGGCCAGGACGGAGAGCCCCGTGACGACGAGGGCGAGCCGCAGCTTCTTCAGCTTCGGCTTGCGCGGGGGAGGGCCGGCGGGCGGCTCTGCGGGCACGCCGTTCGTGCGCTGGAAGCGCTCGCTGCGCGTGGCAGTGGGATGGATGATGGTCGGCGGCTCCTGCATTACGTGAGCGCCCCGGATGAGGGGTTCCGCGCGTCCGTGCGAGCATGACAGGCGGCGAATCGGGCGCCCGCCCGCACGGACCGACACGGGCGCCAAGGAAGGGTGGCAGTCTAGCATTGGACCCATGACGGACTCCCCGGGCGAGGCGGCCCGCTTCCTCACCCGAAACGCCGTCGACGCGCTGCCTCAGGGGGAGCTCGAGAGGCAGCTCGCGAAGGGCCGTCCGCTGCGGGTGAAGCTGGGCGTGGACCCGACCACGCCCGACATCCACCTCGGCCACACCGTCGTCCTGCGCAAGCTGCGGGAGTTCCAGGACCTGGGCCACACCGTCGTCCTGATAGTCGGCGACTACACCGCGCGCGTGGGCGATCCGAGCGGGCGCTCCTCCACCCGCCCGCAGGTGGACCCCGGCGAGATCGACCGCAACGCCGACACATATGAGGAGCAGGCGTTCAGGGTGCTCGACCGCGAGCGCACCGAGGTGCGCAGGAACGGCGAGTGGCTCGACATGCCGATGGAGGACCTCTTCCGCCTCGCCCGGACCTCGACCGTGGCCCAGCTGCTCGAGCGCGACGACTTCGCCAGGCGCTACTCCGGCGGCGAGCCGATCTCGATCCTGGAGCTGCTCTACCCGCTGATGCAGGGGTACGACTCGGTGGCGATCCGCTCCGACGTCGAGCTGGGGGCCACCGACCAGAAGTTCAACACCCTCCTCGCGCGCGAGATCCAGAAGGCCTACGGCGTGGAGCCGCAGTCGATCCTCACCATGCCGATCCTGCCCGGCACCGACGGCGTCCAGAAGATGTCGAAGTCGCTCGGCAACTACGTGGGCGTGGACGAGCCGCCGGAGGAGATGTTCGGGAAGCTCATGAGGGTGCCCGACGACGCGATGCCCGTCTACCACGACCTGCTGCTCGACGAGCCGCTCGACACGGCGCAGTCGCCGCGCGACGCCAAGCGCGCCATGGCGCGGACGCTCACGGCCCGCTATCACGGGGACGAGGCGGCCGCCGCGGCGGAGGAGCGCTTCGACACCGTGCACGTCCGGCACGAGCTGCCGGACGACATCGAGGACTTCGCCTTCAGCGCGGACAACGGCGAGGTGCACATCCCGGCGCTGCTCTCGGAGGCCTTTGGGCTCTCGCGCTCGGAGGGTCGCCGGCTGCTTTCCCAGGGCGGCGTGAAGGTCGATGGGGCCGAGCTCGACGAGTCGCGCCTCGACGTGCCGGCCGAGGAGCTGGACGGCGTCGTCCTCCAGGTGGGCAAGCGCCGCTTCAAGCGCCTGAGGCGCGGGCCCGGCTGACCGCTAGACTCCCTTGTCCGCGGGTTTGTGGAGCGCCTGTCCGGTGCTACACTCCTCCGTCGCGCTACTGGCGCGGGGTGGAAGTCCCACCCCTAGAGGGCGCAAGGTCTTTGAAAACTCAGCAGTACGTGCGACCGAAAGGTCGCGTCCAGGTTTGACCCCCGAACCGGGGAGCTTCGGCGATCCGGGGAGGGGCCTGAATCAGTACCCGTCAAGTTGAGCAGGCCCGCAGGTGTACGCGGGAGCTCATACGACTTGACAGCTCTCAATGTTCTGACAGTGGAGCCGATCGGCCCGGGGTCTCCCTCGAGCCGGCCGGATTTGAAACCACGCCAGACTTTCATGGAGAGTTTGATCCTGGCTCAGGACGAACGCTGGCGGCGTGCTTAACACATGCAAGTGGAGCGACGAACCAGGCTTCGGCCTGGGGCAGAGCCGCGAACGGGTGAGTAACACGTGGGTAACGTGCCCCGATGACCGGGACAACCCGGGGAAACCCGGGCTAATACCGGATGTGCTGTCCCCACACCAGTGGGGACTGGAAAGGAAGCTTCGGCCTCCGCATCGGGATCGGCCCGCGGCCCATTAGCTTGTTGGTGAGGTAACGGCTCACCAAGGCCGCGATGGGTAGCTGGTCTGAGAGGACGATCAGCCACACTGGGACTGAGACACGGCCCAGACTCCTACGGGAGGCAGCAGTGGGGAATCTTGCG
>DASQER010000175.1:0-6524 GCA_035633575.1 Thermoleophilaceae bacterium | reverse complement strand
GTCGCGCATCCGCTCCTGGGCCATGCGCAGCTGCTCGGCGGCGCGCTCGGAGGCGAAGGCGGCGCCCTGGGCGTCGGCGAGCCGGCCCTCGACGCGCACCACGCGCTCCTTGGTCTTCGAGTGAGCGCGCTCGGCCTCCTCGGAGGCGCGCTCGGCGTCCTCGAGCTTCTTCTGCAGGACCTCGACCTCCCGGGCCGCGAGGCGTGCGCGGTCGAGCTCGGTCTGGGTGGTCGCCAGCTCGCTGCGCAGCTCGGCGGCCTGCGCGCCCGCCCGGTCTAGGGCCTTGCGGGTGACGATCAGCTCGTCGTCCTGCTCCATGGCGTCGGCGTGCGCCCGCTCGAGCCGCTCGCGCAGCTCCTCGGCCACGGCGACCTCGTCGCGCAGCCTCACGGCGTCGGCCTCGGCCTCTTCGAGCCGCGGTCGCAGCTGCTCCAGCTCCTCGGCCTTCGCGAGTGTCTCCGACAGCTTTGCTGCGAGCTCTTCGCTCGCGCTGCGCTCCTTGGCGAGTTCCGCCTCCAGGGCTTCCGTGGCCGCGCGCGCCTCGGCCAGCTGCTCGTCCAGGCGCTCGCTCGCGGCGCGCGCTCCGCGCAGCTCGACGATCAGGCCCTCGCTCTTCGCTCGCGCCCCGCTCAGCTGGGCGTTAAGGCCGTCGCTCGCGGCGCGGGCCTGCCCCAGCTCGGTCTCGACGCTCTCGAGCTCGGAGCGCGTCCTCGCGAGCTCTGCGTTCAGGTCGTCGCCTCCGGTGCCCGCCCGCTCCAGGTCGGCCTCGAGCCGCTCCACCTGCGAGCGGGCCTCGCTGAGCTGGCCGCCCAGCGCCTCGGCCTCGGCCTGGGCGCTCTGCAGGCGCTCGTCGAAGCCCTCGGTGGCGCCGCGAGTCTCGGCCAGCTGCTCGGCGAGCGCACTGCTCTCGGCTCGCGCCTCGGCGAGCTGCGCCGACACGCGCTCGGTCTCGGCGCGGGCCGCGCCGAGCTCGGCGTCGTGGCCCTCCGACGCCGCGACCGCCTCCCTGAGCTGGGCGCCGAAGCTCTCGTTCTCGGCGAGCGAGCGGGCCAGCTCGGCCTCGAGCCGCTCGACGGCCGCGGCGGCCTCGGTCACCCTCGTGTCGTGGCTCTCGTCGGCGGCGCGTGCCCCGGCCAGCTCGGCCTCGTGGCTCTCGCGCGACGCGAGCGCCTCCGCCAGCCGTGACTCCACGCTCTCGCTCTTGGCCCGCGCGCCGTCCAGCAGGCCCTCGAGCTCCGCGACGCGGCCTTGCGCCGACTCCGACTTCTCGCTCAGCTCGCGCGCCTTCTTCCCGGCGTCCTCGAGCTCGCTCTCCAGCTCGGTGCCCCGGCGGCGGGCGCTCTCGAGCTCGGTCTCGGCCGCGCCGAGCGAGGAGCGCAGCTCCTCTAGCTGGTCGGCGCCGGCGCTCGCCTGCTCGGCCCGCTCGCGCGCCTTCGTGCGCTCGGCGTCCGCGGCGGCGAGCTGCTCGCGAAGCTCCTGGACCTCCGCCTGCGGTGCGGCGGCGTTGTCCAGCGTCCGGGCGAGCTCGGCCTGGATCACGGCGAGCTTCGCGGCGGCGGCCTCGCGCTCGGTGACGAGCTCGGCCTCGGTCTGTGCCAGCTTCGCGGCGCTATCGCGCAGCTCGGTCAGCTCGGCCTCCACCGACCCGATCCTGGCGCGCAGCTCCTCGACCTCCGCGTTCGCGGTCTCGGCGGCCTGGCTGGCGGCTGCCAGCTCGGCCTGGAGCTGCTCCTGCTCGGCGCTCGGCCCGGCGGCCACCGCGCGGGAGGCCGTCAGCTCCTCGTGGGAGGCTGCGAGGTCGGCGCGGGCCTTGACCAGCTCGGTCTCGGCTCCCGCCAGCTTGCGCCGCAGCTCCACGAGCTCGGCGCGCACGCGCTCGGCCTCCTCGGCGTCAGCGGAGCGCTCGGGCGCGGCGCTCTCCTCTGACGGGAGCGCCTGCTCGCGGCCGGCGTCGTCGCCGTCGCCCGCCTGCCAGAAGACGCCGGACGAGGCGGCCGGCGCGGGGGCCGCGGCGCCGTCCTCGGCGTGGGCGGCCGGCCCCTCGGCCGAGGCGCCGTCCGTGACCATCGGCAGCTGGTCCAGCAGCGCGTCCAGCGCCGGGCGCGGCGCCACGGCGGGCTGTACCTCGAGCTTGGTCATCAGGGCGATGTCGTTCACGCCGAGCGCGTCGGCGGGGTCGGCCATCGCGACGAGCAGGCCGCCGCCGACGAAGCCGACCGGCACCGCCTGGTAGCGCTTGGCGGCGGAGGGCTTGATCATCGCGGCGGCGTTCCGGTCCACCTCGTAGCTGTCGAGGTCGATGTAGGCGATCCCGTAGCGCTCGGCGGTGGCACGCGCGAGCTGCTCCTCGCTGATCGTGCCGCTGTCCACGAGCACCTGGGCGACGGTGCTGCCGCTGCGCGCCGCGCGCACGGCGTCCTCCACCGCGTCGGGCGTCGCGAAGCCGAGCTCCACGATCACGTCGCTGAGGAAGCCCGAGCGCCCACCCGGCGCCGAGGGCGGGACGATCCCTCGCGGAGGTGGGGGCGTTGCCGTGCCGGCCTCGCCGCTCACGCCGTTTCCCCGGTGACCGCGACGGGGGCGTTCCTCGCCTCGGACTCGATCTGGTCGAGCGCCGCCTCGGGCGACTCGGCGTCGCCGAGCGAGCAGATCGCGTACGCCACCTCGAGGCGAGCGGGCCGCTCGTGCGTCACGCCCGCGAGCGCCTGGCCGTAGCGCCCGATGAAGGCCGCGGCGCCCTCGAGGCCCTTGCAGCCCACGAGCACGGCGCCGTAGGCGTCGTCCGCGAGCCGCCCCGCGTAGTCGGTGCGGCGGATCGCCGTCTGCATCACGTCCGCGGCGTCCTTGAGCAGGAGCTCGCCGACCGCCGCGCCGTGGCGCTCCGCGATCTGGCCCAGGTTCGACATCCGGCAGGCAAGCACGTAGGTCTCAAGGGTGCCACGTTCGGCAAGGCGCCACTCGCGCTCGACCGCCTCCACGAAGGCGATTCGGTTGAGCAGGCCGGTGAGCGCGTCCGTGCGCTCCGGGTCGCGCAGGCGCTCGTCGAGGCGGCGCAGGTCCGCGCGCCACTGCACGCTCTCCCACTCGTAGGTGAGCAGGCGCCCGGCCACGGTCAGCAGCTCGAGGTGCGTGCTCGTGAAGACGTCGGTGCCCGAGGCGAGCGCGCACAGCGTGAGCGCTCCGCCGGAGCTCGACTCGAGCGGCAGCGCGAGGTAGGAGCGGACCGAGAGGCTCTGAAGCGCCTGGGGATCGAGCAGCCCGCCGCTGCGGCCGTTCGCGCCCGGGGCGAGGGGCAGCAGCGAGCCGGCCTGGAGCTCGGCGGTGGCCTCGCCGCGCACGTCGATCAGGCGCAGCTCGCAGTCGTCCCAGTCCACCCGCCCGAGCAGCACGGATCCAGGCGGAAGCTCGGCCTCGAGCAGGTCGAGGACCGTGTCGGCTGCCTCGGAGAAGCTTGTAAAGCGGCGTTCCGCGAGGCGAGCGAGCGCGCTCAGGAGGGTGCCGCTCACTTGGTACCTATCGGCTTTCGGGTGAAAAGTCTGAGTACCGCAGGAGGTAACCTGCCGGGGCAGCCATGACCCTTCGCGACCTGATGGGCACTGGGGCGCCCGAGGTCGAGATCTCGGGCCTCGCCTCTTCGAGCCAGAGCGTCACCCCGGGGGCGCTCTTTTTTTGCGTTCCGGGCTTTCGCTCGGACGGTCACGACTTCGCGCCCGACGCGGTGGAGCGCGGCGCGGCCGCGCTGGTGAGCCAGCGCCGCCTGGACCTCGGCGTGCCGGAGGTCGTGGTGGACGACGTGCGTGCCGCGATGGGGCCCGCGGCGGCCCGCTTCTTCGGCGATCCGACCGCGGAGCTCGACGTGGTCGGCATCACGGGCACCAACGGGAAGACGACCACGGCCTTCCTCGTCCGCCACCTGCTCGAGGCCGGCGGCCGGCAGGCGGGCCTGCTCGGGACCGTCAAGCGCGTGGTGGGCGGCGTGGAGGAGGATGTCGAGCGCACGACCCCGGAGGCGATCGACCTCCAGCAGACCTTCAGGCGCATGCTCGACGGGGGCGACCGCGCGGCCGCGATGGAGGTCTCTTCGCACGCGCTCGAGCTCGGCCGCGTGGCGGGCATCCGCTTCGCCTGCCGGATCTTCACCAACCTCACGCAGGACCACCTCGACTTCCACGACACGATGGAGGCCTACTTCGCGGCCAAGCGCAGGCTGTTCGAGGAACCGGGCCTGTCCGTGGTCAACGTGGATGACGAGTACGGCAGGCGCATCGCCGAGCAGGTGGACTGCGTCACGTTTGCCATCGACCGCGACGCCGACTACCGCGCCCGCGACGTCGAGTTCGACGTGATGGGCTCGCGCTTCACCTGCGAGACGCCGGACGGCGAGCTCCGGATCGAGTCGCCGCTGCCCGGGCTCTTCAACGTGCAGAACGTGCTCGGCGCGATCGCGGCCGTGCGCTCGCTCGGGGTCGAGCGCGTCTCACTCGAGGGCTTCGGCCGCGTGCCCGGGCGCTTCGAGGCGGTCGACGAGGGGCAGGACTTCGGCGTGCTCGTGGACTACGCGCACACGCCCGACTCGCTGGAGAACGTGCTGCGCGCGGCGCGCGAGGTCATTGCGCGGGGTGCCCCGGAGGGGTCACCCCGCCAGCAAGGGCGCCTGCACGTGGTGTTCGGAGCAGGCGGGGACCGCGACCGCGGCAAGCGGCCCCTGATGGGCGACGCGGCCCGGCGGCTGGCCGACCGCGTGCTCGTGACCTCCGACAACCCGCGCAGCGAGCCCCCGGAGGCGATCATCGACGAGGTCATGCAGGGCGCCGGGCCCGATGCCGAGCGCGAGGTGGACCGCCGCCGCGCGATCGCGCGCGCGATCGACGAGGCCGAGCCCGGCGACGTGGTGGTGATCGCCGGCAAGGGCCACGAGCAGGGCCAGGAGTTCGAGGATGGCCGCAAGGAGCCGTTCGACGACGTGACCGTGGCCCGCGAGGCCCTGCGCGGGGTGAGGGCGTGATCGACCTCTCGGCCGGCCGGCTCGCCGCGGCGGCCGGCGGAGAGCTGGCGGCGGGCGACCCGGAGCGCGCCGGGCCGGAGCGCGCCGTGATCGACTCTCGCGAGGCCGGGCCGGGGGACCTGTTCGTCGGGCTCCCGGGCGCCAGCGCGGACGGCGGGCGCTTCGCCGCCCACGCGCTCGAGGCGGGCGCCTGGGGCGTGCTCGTGGCGCCCGGCCACCGGGAGGAGGCGGTGAGCGCCGCCGGGAGCTCCACCGGCCAGTCGGCGTGCGCGCCCGCCACGGCGATCGTCGCGAGCGACCCGCTCGCCGGGCTGCAGCGCCTCGCCACGGCCTGGCGGCGCGAGCTCGGCGCGAAGGTGGCGGGGATCACCGGCTCCACCGGCAAGACCTCGACCAAGGACATCCTCGCCGCACTGCTTCGCTCGCACGCGTCCACGCACGCGAGCCAGGAGAACTTCAACACCGAGATCGGGCTGCCGCTCACGATCCTGGAGGCGGGCCGCGGCACCGAGGCGCTCGTGCTCGAGATGGCCATGCGCGGCAAGGGGCAGATCGCGGAGCTGGCGGAGATAGCCGAGCCGGACGTGGGCGTGATCGTGAACGTGGGGCCCGTGCACCTGGAGCTGCTCGGCACCGTGGAGCGCGTGGCGGCGGCCAAGGCTGAGCTGATCCGCGACCTGCGGCCCGGCGCTGCCTGCGTCCTGCCCGCCCGCGAGCCGCTGCTCGACGCCCACCTGCGCGACGACCTCGACACCTGGACCTTCGGCCCCGGGGGCCAGGTCCAGCTGCTCTCGATGGACGGCGAGCTGGCGGAGATCGAGGCGCGCGGCGAGCGCATCGAGCTCGAGCTGCCCTACCGCGAGCCGCACAACCTGCTGAACACGCTCGCGGCGGTGGCCGCCGCGCGTGCTCTGGGGCTGCCCGTGGGCGGTGCGGTGGAGGTGCAGTTCTCGTCCCTGCGCGGCGAGGTCGTGGAGCTGCCGGGCGGCGTGGTGGTCGTGAACGACTGCTACAACGCCAACCCCATGTCGATGCGGGCGGCACTCGACCACCTCGCCGAGAGCCCGGCCGAGCGCCGCATCGCGGTCCTCGGCACGATGGCCGAGCTGGGCCATGGGTCGGACGGCTATCACCGCGAGATCGGCGAGCACGCGGCCGCGCGCGGCGTGGACCTCCTGGTGCCGGTCGGGGAGGAGGCGCTCGCCTACACGGCCGGCTTCGACGGCGAGACGCAGCCGGTGGCGACGCCCGAGGAGGCGAGCGCGCTGCTCGAGGAGGTCGCCCGCCCGGGCGACCGCGTGCTCGTGAAGGGCTCGCGCTCGGTAGGCCTCGAGCGGGTGCTCGCCTAGGCATGCTCGGCGAGGTCGTCATGGCGGGCTCGGCCTCCCTGCTGATCTGCATGTTCCTGGGCCCGCGCTTCATCGACTACCTGCGCCTGAAGGAGTTCGGCCAGCAGATCCGCGAGGAGGGGCCGGCCGGCCATCACGGCAAGGCCGGCACGCCGACCATGGGCGGGCTC
>DASQER010000174.1:0-13472 GCA_035633575.1 Thermoleophilaceae bacterium | reverse complement strand
CAGCGACCGCTTCGCGCAGACCCACGACGTGGGCCCGACGCTGCTGTCGCTCGCCGGCGTGCGCCGGCCGCCCGGCATGGACGGGACCGAACTGCGCGGGCCGCGGGAGCGCACGCTCGCCTATGGCGGATACGCGAACTGGTTCTACGCCCGCACGGACCGCTGGGCCTTCGTCTCGGAGAACCGCGGCCGCGGGCGCCGCCTCTACGACCTCGAGCGCGACCCCGGCGAACGGCGCGACATCGCGAGCCGCCACCCGAGGCTGATCGACGATCTGTACGCGGCCGTGGTGCGCCGCGCAGGCGGGCCGCCGCCGGTCTACCGCTGAACCCTCCGCCACAATGCTGACGGGCATGGGGACCCCAGTCACACGCCGTCGCTTCATCCAGGCATCCGCCGCGGCGGCCGCCACGACGGCGTTCGAACCGGGAGCGTTTGCCCAGCGCCCCGACGGGCCCAACGTGCTCCTCGTGATCGTGGACTCGCTCCGCTCCGATGCCGTCTACGAGCCCTGGGTGCGCACTCCGAACATGACGGCGCTTGCGCGCGAGGGGCTTCGCTTCACGAACGCGTTCCCGGAGGCGATGCCGACGGTGCCCGCCCGCAACTCGATCCTCAGCGGGCGCCGCCAGTTCCCCTTCCGCGGCTGGTACGACAGGCGCGGCCTGATCGAGGCACCCGGCTGGGAGCCGCTGGCGAACGTGGACGGGTCCCTGCTGAGCGTCCTGCGGCGCGCGGGCTGGTGGACCTCGTATGTGACGGACAACCCGTTCCTCGGCTTCGCCCCTCCGTACGCGCCCCTGCGAAACAGCGTGAACCGCTTCGTTCGCACCGGCGGCCAGATCGGCGGGACCCACAGCGTGTCGAGCGTGCCCGACCGCATACTGCGCCACTGGCTCCATCCGGCGAACGACGGTGCGAAGACGCGTCGGCGCGTGGGGCTCTACCTCGCCAACAGCCGCCCGTGGGAGGGGCCGGACAACACGTTCGCCGGGCGCGTCTTCCACCACGCCCTGCAGGAGCTGAACCACGCGGCGGCGCGCCGCGGCCCCTTCGCGCTGGTGGTGGACACCTACGAGCCGCACGAGCCCTGGACGCCGCCGCCCCGCTTCCTGGACGGGTACGGCGACTGGCGCGGGCGCGAGCCGGCGATGCCGCACTACGGCAGGGCCGAGAACTGGCTCGGCCCGGGCGAGCGCGGGCGCGTGATCGGGCGGATGCGCGACCTCTACGCCGCCGAGGTGACCATGACCGACCACTTCCTCGGCATGCTGCTGAACAGGCTCCACGACCTGAACCTGGAGCGCGAGACCGTGATCGCGCTGGTGAGCGACCACGGCATCCTGCTCGGGGAGCACGGCTGGACGGGCAAGGTGCAGACCGCCCTCTATCCCGCCCTCACGCGGGTGCCACTGGTCCTCGTGGACCCCCGGCGTCGCCGCGCCGGCCACGACAGCGAGTGGTTCGCCTCCACGCACGACCTCGCGCCCACGATCCTCTCGATGGCGGGCGTCCGCAGGCCGGAGCGCATGACCGGCGTGGACCTGTCGCGCCCCTTCCGCGGGCGCCGGCTGCCCACCCGCGACTACGCCTGGGGCGGCTACTCGGACTCGTTCTTCATCCGCTCGCGCGACTGGATGCTGTGGGGCTACAACAGGCCCGGCAACCTGAAGCTCTTCGACCTGCGGCGCGACCCGGGCCAGTTCGAGAACGTTGCGGCGCGCCACCCGGCGATCGTGCGACTCCTGTACGGCAAGCTCCTGCAGCGGGCCGGGGGGCGGCTGCCCTGGTACGGGGGCCTCTGACCCGCGGCAAGTAACCTGCGGGCCCGATG
The DNA here is from genome assembly GCA_035633575.1 of Thermoleophilaceae bacterium. GTDB lineage: Bacteria > Actinomycetota > Thermoleophilia > Solirubrobacterales > Thermoleophilaceae > JACVRW01. Next base: position 11,638 of record DASQER010000174.1, on the reverse strand, counting down.
CGCCGGAAGTCGCCCGAGACCTACGAGGAGAAGCTCGAGCAGCTCAAGGAGCTACGCGAGCACGCCGTTCACACGAACCCGCAGGCGGAGGAGAAACAGCACGCGCGCGGCAAGCTGACGGCTCGCGAGCGGATCGACAAGCTGCTCGACCCGGGCTCGTTCGAGGAGCTCGACACCTTCGTCCGCCACCGCACGAGCGACTTCGACATGCTGAACAACCGCCCCTGGGGCGACGCGGTGGTCACCGGTCACGGCACCATCGACGGCCGCCCGGTCGCGGTCTTCTCGCAGGACTTCACCGTGTTCGGTGGCTCGCTCGGCGAGGTGATGGGCGAGAAGATCGGCAAGGTGATGGACCTGGCGGCGAAGATCGGCTGCCCGGTCGTCGGCATCAACGACTCCGGAGGCGCCCGCATCCAGGAGGGCGTCGTCTCGCTCGGCGCGTACGGCGACGTGTTCGTCCGCAACGTGATGTGCTCCGGCGTGATCCCACAGATCTCGGTGATCATGGGGCCCTGCGCGGGCGGCGCCGTCTACTCCCCGGCCATGACGGACTTCATCTTCATGGTCAAGGAGACCTCGCACATGTTCATCACGGGCCCCGACGTGATCAAGACGGTCACGGGCGAGGAGGTGGAGTTCGAGGAGCTCGGCGGGGCGATGACCCACAACACGAAGTCCGGCGTGGCGCACTTCGCGGCCGACGACGAGGAGAGCTGCCTCGAGGACGTGCGCTACCTCATGTCCTTCCTGCCGCAGAACAACCTCGAGCTCCCACCGCAGATGGACACGGGCGACGACCCGAACCGCCAGGACCCGGAGCTCGACACGATCGTCCCGGACAACCCGAACAAGCCGTACGACATGCGCGACGTGGTGCACCTGATCGTCGACAACGGCGAGTTCTTCGAGGTGCAGGAGCACTTCGCGCTCAACATGATCATCGGCTTCGCGCGGCTGAACGGCCGCCCGATCGGGGTGGTGGGCAACCAGCCGAGCCAGCTGGCCGGCGTGCTCGACATCGCGTCCTCCGAGAAGGCCGCGCGCTTCGTCCGCTTCTGCGACGCCTTCAACATCCCGCTGGTCACCTTCACGGACGTGCCGGGCTTCCTGCCGGGCACCTCGCAGGAGTGGGGCGGGATCATCCGCCACGGCGCGAAGCTGCTGTACGCGTTCACGGAGGCCACAGTGCCGAAGCTGACCGTGATCACGCGCAAGGCCTACGGCGGCGCCTACGACGTCATGAACTCAAAGCACATGCTGGCCGACTTCAACTTCGCGTGGCCGACCGCCGAGGTCGCCGTGATGGGACCCGAGGGCGCGGTGAACATCATCCACCGCCGCGACATCCAGAGCTCCCCCACGCCGGACCAGCGGCGCGAGAAGCTGATCGGGGACTACAAGGCGCGCTTCGCGACCCCCTACGCGGCGGCAGAGCGCGGCTACATCGACGACGTGATCATCCCGCACGAGACGCGCCCCAAGCTGATCCGCGCGCTCGAGACGCTCAAGACCAAGCGGGTGGACACGCCGAAGCGAAAGCACGGGAACATCCCGCTCTAAGTCAATGACGAGCGGCATCTCGAAGCTGCCCGTCGAGTCCTCGGCCGTGGCCCGGACTACTTGACGACGAGCTTCACGGCTGAGCGCAGCGAGTCGCCGTCGCCGGACGTGCCGCCCACCAGCGCGCTCAACGGCTCGAGGTAGGGCTTCGCCTTCTGCCAGCCCGCATCCGAGGCCGCCCCGGTCGAGTCGACCAGGTCGAAGATCGGCTGCATCAAGAGGTAGAAGGAGATGTCGTAGCCATCGAGCGACTGCGTCGCGTCCCTGTACTCCGCGGAGTCGCCGAGCTTCTCGGCCGCGTCGATCGCATCGGACGCCGCCTGGTCGCCGTAGGCCACCACCACGCGCCCGTTGCGCTGGAAGAGATGCACCGGCTTGGGCACGTCCGGGCTCCGCAGCGTGAAGCCCTCGCCACCGCCGGGGGCGGACAGCGGCGTGATCCGGCCGCCCGAGTCGACCTGGCTGCTCGCCAGAGTCCTCAGGCGGTCGATGAGCCGTCCGGACGCCGCCTCGTCGTTCGTCTCGATGATGAGGGCGCCGTCCAGCTCGGCCACGCTCGCGCCGCGCACGAAGACGCCGAAGTCGCCCATCCAGTCGAGCACGTCCTTCTGGAGGTCGAGCCCGGTGGCGGCCTTGAACTGCTGCTCGACGACGTCGCGCCCGCCGACCACGCCGGCGAAGGCGTCGACGTAGAAGTCGAGCAGCTTGCCGAAGTCCGGCTGCGCCATCGCAAGCCACGAGTCGGCCGGCAGCTCGGTCACCAGGTCGCTGCCTTGGCCGAAGAAGGCAAAGGCCTTCGCCAGGTCCGCCGGGATGTTGGCCTCGACCAGGACGCCGTCCTTGTCGGCGTCGATGGTCGCGACGAACGGCTGCTCGAAGAACTGCTTGAACGAGCCGGGCAGGGGCGTCCCGCCCTGCTGGGCCGCCTTCAGGAACTCTGGCGAGTTCACGTAGATGAGCCCGAGGCGCTCGTCGGCCGCCTTGTCGATGGCGTTGCCGTAGTCCTCGTCGTCGGACAGGGGCTTGCCGCCCTTGCTGGTGTCGATCGCGGCCTTGAGGGCGTCCTCGGTCCCGATCAGCACGTAGCCGTCCAGGACGGCGGCGGCGCCGCCGTCGCCCTTGGGGAAGATCACGTACTCGACGTCCTTGTAGGTCTTCTTCTGACCCTTGCCCTCGTGGGCCTTCTCGATCGCGGCCCGCGACTTGTCCTCGTCGTCTGTCGCGAGCAGGAAGAGGCCGCCGTCGAGCGAGCCGTTCTTCATCTGGCCCGTCACGAAGAAGGCTGCCTGGTCGCCCAGCCATGGCTCGATGTCCTCGCGGTAGGAGATCGGCGCCTCGGAGTCCCTCAGGCCCTGCTCGATCAGCTTCTTGAGCTGCTCGCCGGCCTGCCCCCCGCCGGGGAACTTGGCGAGGATCGCGTCGATTGCCGCCTTCTGGTCCCCCTCGGGCTTGAGCGTGGCCTCGCCGTACATCACCGAGCCGGCCGGGGCGAGCTCCGCCGCGCCGGACGCGGCCTTGTTGTCATTGCCGCACCCGAGCGCGGCGAAGACGGCGATGGACACGACAGCGAGGGTGAGGATCAGTTTGCGCATCAGCTCTTTGAATCGGGGACCGGCTAGAGCCGGACGGTGTCGGCACGCACGCGCCCGGCGCGGTGCGCCTCGAGCAGCGCGAGGCACAGCGCGAGGTCCTGGATCGCCAGGCCCGTGGAGTCGAACAGCGTAACCCCATCGGGGCCGGAACGCCCGCCATGGGCACCGGTGAGCACCTCGCCGAGCTCGGTCACCTGCTCGCGCTTCACGAGGCCCGCCTCGACGGCGCCGGTGAGCTCGCCGCCGTGACTGGCCTGGGTCCAGTCGTCGCAGAAGAGCTCGGCCTGCGCGACGGCCTCGGGCTCGGCCTCCGCCTTGCCGGGACCGTCGGCGCCCAGCATGTTGAGGTGGAGCCCGGGCCGCAGGTCGCCGGCGCGCACGACGGGCTCGTTGCCGGGCGTGACGCAGGTGACCACGTCGCACGCGAGCGCGTCCTCGCGGCTGCCCACCTCCCAGCCGAGCTCGCCCGCGAGCTGCCCGGCGGCCTCGGGGTCGGGGTCGAAGCAGACGCCCTGCGCGTACTCGGCGGCCGCGAGGCAGCGCGCCGCCCAGGTGCCGTGCAGGCCGCAGCCGATGATCCCTGCCGTCGAGGCGTCCTCACGGGCCAGCTCCTGGGCCGCCACCGCCGCGACGGCCCCGGTGCGAAGGGCCGTGATCGAGCGGACGTCCACGACGGCGAGCGGCTGACCGTCCGAGACCGAGGAGACGCAGACCATCCCCATCACGACCGGCAGCCCCGCCGCGGGGTTGTCGGGGAAGGACGTGACCCATTTGAGGATCGCGAGGCCGGCGCCCTTGGCGGGCATCGCGCGGAAGTCGCCGTTCGGGGAGGCGTCGAGGTAGACCTTCGGCGGCATCTGCCACTCGTTGCCGGCGTACTCGACGAAGCCCTCGCGCACCCGCTCGATCGCCTCCTCGGGCTTGATCGCCTGGAGCACGGCCTCCTGCGGGAAGACGAGTACGTCGCGCATGCGCGGTCTACGCTATCCCGCCCGTGGGCCGAAACGGCAAACAGAGCCCCGCCCGACCGCGCATCGAGGTCCGGCAGTCCGCCTCGCCGGAGGAGGCCGCCGCGATCGCGGCGGCGATCGAGCAGTTCATGCGCGACACGGCGCCGCCTCCGGCAGCCGCCGGGCCGGCGACCAGCCCGTGGCTGCGCGCGGGCCTCTTCGAGGGCGCCGGGCGCAGCGCCACCGAGCCCTCCCCCTGGGGCGACCCGGAGCCCTGGGGCAGCGTCTAGCGCCCCTCCCCGCGGTAGTACTCCACGTTGCTGGAGCGCTCCACCATCAGGTCCTCGGCCTTGTCGCCCGTCCAGACCCCCACCTTGTCGCTGTCCGGGTAGGACGTGGCAGTCGGGTAGACGACGTTCGACCACATCAGCACCCGCACCGTCGCATCCGTGTCGTTGCCGATCTGGTGAGCCCCCTCGGGGCCTCTCGGGAAGAACGCGAAGTCGAACGGATTCAGCGGCTCGGCCCCGTCGGGAGTGCGCAGCCATGGTCGTCCCTCGAGGACCCGAGGCGGAACATCCCCGCGCGGAAGCCCTCCGGGTCGGCGGGGTCGTGGGTGAAGCTGGGATCGGAGATGCTCACTCGCCGCATCGGCGCATCGTGGCACGCGGAGTCGACGCGTACAGTGTCCGGATGACTCAGGCCGCGATAGAGGCGGAGGGACTGCGCAAGTCGTTCGGGGACGTGCGCGCGCTCGACGGCATCGACCTGCGCGCGCCCGCCGGGACGATCCTCGGGCTGCTCGGGCCGAACGGCGCCGGCAAGACCACGGCCGTGCGCATCCTCACCACGCTGCTGCCGCCGGACGGGGGCAGCGCGCGCGTGGCCGGCCTCGACGTGGTGGAGGACGCCGCGGCCCTGCGCGCGCAGATCGGCCTCGCCGGCCAGTACGCGGCCGTCGACGAGAACCTCACCGGGTTCGAGAACCTCGAGATGGTCGGGCGCCTCTACCACCTCGGGCGCGGCCCGGCGCGCGAGCGGGCGGAGGAGCTGCTCGAGCGCTTCTCGCTCACCGACGCCGCCGGCCGCCTGGCGAAGACCTACTCGGGCGGCATGCGCCGCAGGCTGGACCTCGCGGCCGCGCTCGTGGCTCGCCCGCCGGTGCTGTTCCTCGACGAGCCCACGACCGGCCTCGACCCGCGCAGCCGCCTCCAGCTCTGGGAGACGATCGAGGCCCGCGTGGCCGCCGGGACCACGGTGCTGCTCACCACCCAGAACCTCGACGAGGCGGACCGCCTCGCCGACCGGATCGCCGTGATCGACCACGGCCGCATGATTGCCGAGGGCACGCCGGACGAGCTCAAGAGCAGGGTCGGCGGCGAGCGGCTCGAGCTGACGCTCGAGGACCCGAGCCAGGAGCCGGCCGCCATCGAGGCGCTCGCCCCGCTGGCCGACGAGCGCCCGAAGTGCGAGCACGGGATCCTCGTGATGCCCCTGAACCGCGAGCGCGGTGGTATCGCGGAGGCGGTGCGGCGCCTCGACGCCGCGGGCGTGGGCATCGCCGACATCGCGGTGCGGCGGCCGACGCTCGACGACGTCTTCATCGTGCTGACCGGGCACGCGGCGGAGCCCGAAGAGGAGCTCGAGGAGGACGCGGCATGAGCGCCCTCGCCTACGCGATCTCCGACACGGCGGTGGTGGCCAGGCGCAACCTGCTGCGCATCCCCCGCCAGCCGGACCTGTGGGTCTCCTTCACGATCCAGCCGATCATGTTCGTGCTGCTGTTCGTGTACGTCTTCGGCGGCGCGATCCGCACGCCCGGCTTCGACGACTACGTGGACTTCCTGATGCCGGGGATCATTGTCCAGACGATGTCCTTCGGCGGCTTCGTCACCGCGATCGGCCTCTCGGACGACCTCCGCAAGGGCCTGATCGACCGCTTCCGCTCGCTGCCGATGGCGCGCTCGGCCGTGCTTGCCGGCCGGACGCTCGCCGACGTGGCGACTAACGCCGTGTCGATCGCCGTGATGGTGGTCGTCGGGCTGCTGGTGGGGTTCAACTTCAGCTCGAGCCCGCTCGAGGTCGCCGCCGGAATCGGCCTGCTGCTCCTGTTCGGCTACGCCTTCTCCTGGATCTTCGCGTTCATCGCGCTGAACTCGAGCTCGGCGGAGGGCGCGCAGGCGCTGGGCTTCATGGTCATCTTCCCGCTGACCTTCGCCTCGTCGGCCTTCGTCCCGCCCGAGTCGATGCCCTCGTGGGTCGAGGCGTTCGCCAAGGCGAACCCGGTCTCCACCGTGGTCGACGCCACACGCGCGCTGTTCGTGGACGCACCCGCGGGCAACGACGTCTGGGCCGCCGTGGCCTGGTGCGTGGGGCTGATCCTCTTCTTCGCGGCGCTATCGGTCCACCAATACCGCCGCGCAGTCAGCTCCTAGCCGCTCCGGCCGAGTCAAATAACTGTAATCCCGGCAGGGTTTTGGTACTTTTGCTGTTCGACGGCCTCGAACTTCCCCCGGAGGAATGACAATGGAACCCGTCTCAGCCCCTCTCAAGCCAAAGGGCAGGCAGGGATCGCTGGACAATCCCGAGGTCTACGAGAACGTCCCGGGGCACGTCATCCCGATCCTCGAGCGTGAGTTCGACGACTTCGACAACGAGGCCGGGAAGTTCCTCGACGGCCAGACTCCCGAGGACCAGTTCATCGGCTTCCGCCTGAAGCAGGGTGTCTACGGCCAGCGCCAGGCCGACGTCCAGATGATCCGCGTGAAGCTGCCCTTCGGCGGCATCACGCCGGAGCAGATGGAGGCCTTCGCCGACGTGGTGGAGACGTACACGCCGCTCAACAAGGGCCACATCACCACGCGCCAGAACATCCAGCTCCACCACATCCCGCTGGCCGACGCCGCGAAGGCGATCCGCGAGCTCTCCGACGCCGGCCTCTCGAGCCGCGAGGGCTGCGGAAACACCGTGCGCAACGTGACCGGCGACCCGTGGGCCGGCGTCTGCGAGGACGAGCTCTTCGACCCCACGCCGTACGTGGGCGCCTACGTGCGCTACTTCGTGCGCCACCCCACCACGCAGCTGATGCCGCGCAAGATCAAGACGGCGTTCACGGCCACCGACGAGGACCGCGCGATCACCGGCATCCACGACATCGCGTTCATCCCGCGCATCCGCGACGGCGTGCGCGGCTTCGAGATGCGGGTGGGCGGCGGCACGTCGATCATGCCGCGCGTGGCGCCGACGCTGTCCGAGTTCGTGACGGCGGACGACGGCGAGTACCTCAAGATCACCGAGGCCGCCCTGCGCATCTTCGACCGCCAGGACTGGCTGCGCGTGAACCGGGCCCGCGCGCGCATCAAGGTGTTCGTAGACAAGTTCGGGATCGAGGAGCTGCGCAGCCAGGTCGAGGAGGAGCTGAAGGGCGACTGGGTGGCCGAGCGCGACTTCGACCCGACGCCGCTCCTGTTCATCGACGACGAGGAGGCGGGCGCCCCCGGCATCCCGGGCACCTACGCCAGCCCGAACGGCGACGGCGAGTTCGACCGCTGGCGCGCCGCGAGCGTGCGGCCCCAGCGCCAGGCCGGCTTCTCCACCGTTCAGATCATGGTGATCCGCGGCGACCTCACGCCCGAGCAGTTCCGCGGGCTCGCCGAGCTGATGCGCCGGTACTCGGGCGGCTACGCCCGCACCACCGTGCACCAGAACCTCGTGCTCCGCTGGGTGCGCGACGAGACCGTCTACGAGGTGTGGCGGGCGCTCTCCGCGCTCGGGCTCGGCGAAGCCGGGGCAGATCAGATCAACGACGTGGTGAGCTGCCCGGGCACCGACTCGTGCAAGCTCGGCATCACGAGCTCGATGGGCCTGAACCACGCGGTGCGCGAGCGCATCGAGTCGATGGGCATCGAGGACCCGCTCACCAAGCGCGTCCACATCAAGATGTCCGGCTGCCCCAACGGCTGCAGCCAGCACCACATCGCGAACATCGGGTTCTACGGTGCGTCGATCAAGGTCGGCGAGCACACGATCCCCGCCTACGTGGCCCACATCGGCGGCAACTACGAGGGCGGCGAGGTCATCTACGGCACCCGGCTGAAGGTCCGCCTGCCCGCAAAGCGGGTACCCGAGGCGGTGGAGCGCTGGCTGCGGATGTACGAGGCGGAGCGCGAGAACGGCGAGGCGTTCAACGACTACGCCGAGCGCGTCGGGCAGACCCGCTTCGAGGACGAGGCGAGGGACCTGTCGATTCCGGTGGAGTTCAGCCTCGAGAACATGGCTCACTTCATCGACTGGCATCGCAAGGAGCCCTTCCAGGTGATCCGGGGTGAGGGCGAATGCGCGATCTGACCGCCGAGAGCACCCTCCGCCAGGCGATCGAGCAGCACCATCCCAGCCTCGTCATGGCCTGCTCCTTCCAGAAGGAGGAGTCGGTGCTGATCGACATGCTCATGCGGATCCAGCCGACGGCGCGGGTGTTCACGATCGACACCGGCGTGCTGTTCCCGGAGACCTACGAGGTCTGGCGCAAGGTCGAGGACCGCTACGGGCTGCGGGTCGAGGTGGTGGACGCCACGCCGCCGAACGGGACCCCCTGGAGCGCGGCGAACTGCTGCGGCGTCCGCAAGGTGGACGCGCTCGCCCGCGCGCTCGAGGGCACGCAGGCCTGGATCACCGGCATCCGCCGCGAGCAGTCGCCCACGCGTGCGGACGCCCAGGCCGTCGAATGGGACGAGGCGCGCGGCGTCTGGAAGTTCAATCCGCTCGCCGAGTGGACCGGCCGCGACGTCTGGACCTACGTCCACGAGCACGATCTCCCCTACCATCCGCTTCACGACAGGGGCTACGAGTCGATCGGCTGCGCTCCCTGCACCCTGCCCGGCAACGGCCGAGAGGGCCGCTGGGCCGGGCAGGACAAGAACGAGTGCGGATTGCACGCATGACCGTGGCCCACGCCCCCCGTATCCTGCGGGGCGAGGAAGACTTGAGCTACGAGATCTCACATCTACGGGCCTTGGAGTCCGAGGCCATCCACGTGATCCGCGAGGTGGCGGCCGAGCTCGAGCGCGCTGTGCTGCTGTTCTCGGGCGGCAAGGACAGCGCGATCCTGCTGCACCTGGCGCGCAAGGCTTTCCACCCGGGCTCGCTCCCGTTCTCCGTCATGCACGTGGATACGGGCCACAACTTCCCCGAGGTGATCGAGTACCGCGACCGCATGGTCGAGGAGATGGGCGCCCGCCTGATCGTCGCCTCGGTGCAGGATTCGATCGACAAGGGCCGGGTGGTCGAGGAGACCGGCCCGCGTGCCTCGCGCAACCGGCTCCAGTCGGTAACGCTGCTCGACGCGATCGAGGAGCACGGCTTCAGGGCGGCCTTCGGCGGGGCGCGCCGCGACGAGGAGCGGGCGCGCGCGAAGGAGCGCATCTTCTCCTTCCGCGACGACTTCGGCCAGTGGGACCCGAAGGGCCAGCGCCCCGAGCTCTGGAACATCTACAACGGCTTCGTGAAGCCCGGCGAGCACGTGCGCGTGTTCCCGCTCTCGAACTGGACCGAGCTCGACGTCTGGCAGTACATCGCCGAGGAGAAGATCGACCTGCCCTCGATCTACTTCGCCCACGAGCGTGAGGTCTTCCGCCGCGACGGCATGCTGTACGCCGTCTCCGACCACGTGGAGCTGATGCCGGGCGAGGAGCCGTTCGAGGAGTCGGTGCGCTTCCGCACGGTCGGCGACATGAGCTGCACGGGCGCCGTTGCCTCAAAGGCCTCCTCGCTCGAGGACGTGGTGGCGGAGATCGCCGCCACGCGGATCACGGAGCGCGGCGAGACGCGCGCCGACGACCGCGTCTCCGAGGCGGCCATGGAGGACCGCAAGAAGGAGGGCTACTTCTAGCCCATGGCCGGCGCGGCCACCAACGGGCGGCCGCAGGCTGCCCGCACCTCAGAGCTCGTCCGCTTCGCCACCGCCGGATCGGTGGACGACGGCAAGTCCACCCTGATCGGCCGGCTGCTCTACGACACCAAGTCGATCTTCGAGGACCAGCTCGAGCACGTCGAGGAGACCTCGAAGCGGCGCGGCGACGGCTACGTGAACCTCGCCCTGCTGACCGACGGCCTGCGCGCCGAGCGCGAGCAGGGCATCACCATCGACGTCGCCTACCGCTACTTCCACACGCCGCGGCGCAAGTTCATCATCGCCGACACGCCCGGCCACGAGCAGTACACGCGCAACATGGTCACGGGCGCCTCCACGGCCGACCTGGCGCTGATCCTGGTCGATGCGCGCAAGGGCGTGCTCGAGCAGTCGCGCCGCCACGCGTTCATCGCCTCGCTGCTGCGGATCCCGCACCTCGTCGTGTGCGTGAACAAGATGGACCTCGTGGACTTCGACCAGGAGGTGTTCGAGCGCATCCTGTCGGAGTTCTCGGGCTGGGCGGCGAAGCTCGACATCCACGACATGACCTTCATCCCGATCTCGGCGCTGCACGGCGACAACGTCGTCGAGCGCTCGGAGCGGATGGACTGGTACAACGGCCCGTCGCTGCTCTACCACCTCGAGCACGTCCACGTGGCCTCCGACCGCAACCTGCAGGACGCGCGCTTCCCGGTCCAGTGGGTCACGCGCCCGATGTCGGACGACCTGCACGACTACCGCGGCTATGCCGGCGAGGTGGCCTCGGGCGTCTTCCGCACCGGCGACGAGGTCGTGGTGCTCCCGTCAGGGCACACCACGCGGATCGCGGGCATAGACACCTACGACGGCGAGCTCGAGGAGGCCTACCCGCCGCTGTCGGTGACGCTGCGCCTCGAGGACGACATCGACATCTCGCGCGGCGACATGATCTGCCGGCCTCAGAACCGCCCGGTCGAGGCGAAGGAGATCGACGCGATGGTCTGCTGGATGGCGGATCGTCCGCTCTCCCCCTCCGGCCGCTACCGGATCAAGCACACGAGCCGCACGGCCCTCGCGAAGGTCGACCAGGTGCTGTACCGCATCGACGTGAACTCGCTCCACCGCGAGGAGCAGGCGGACGCCCTCGAGCTGAACGAGATCGGCAAGCTGCGCCTGCGCCTGTCGCGTCCTCTGTTCGTGGACCAGTACCGCCGCAACCGGGCCACGGGCAGCTTCATCCTCATCGACGAGTCGACGAACGACACCGTCGGTGCGGGGATGGTGCTGTGAACAACAGCCGGGGGCTCGCGCCCCCGGTCCCCCGCGCCACCTGGCCGCTCGCCTAGGCTTCGCCGGGTGGACTTCGCCCTCGTAGCGTTCGGCCTGGGCGTCGGCATCCTCGTGGGCATGACGGGCATCGGCGGCGGCTCGCTGATGACGCCGATGCTGATCCTGGTGTTCGGCGTCACGCCCGTCACGGCGATCGGGACCGACCTCGCCTACGCCGCGGTGACGAAGACGGTCGGCGGCTACAAGCACCTGCGCCAGAAGACCGTGGACATCACGCTGTCGAGCTGGATGGCGCTGGGCTCGGTGCCGGCCGCGATCGGCGGCGTCTATGTCCTCGGCCTGCTCGAGGACTGGGC
>DASQER010000173.1:0-2602 GCA_035633575.1 Thermoleophilaceae bacterium | reverse complement strand
ACCGGGTCCGCGCCCGCCGCCCGGGCCACCCGGCCCGCGACCGCCCGGACCACCGGGGCCGCGGCCGCGACCGCCGCCACCGCCCGGGCCGACAGCCTGCGGCGCCTCGAGCTCGGTGAGGTCCTGCGCGAAGCCCTTGGGCATGATCTCGCCCTTGTTGATCCACACCTTCACGCCGATGCGGCCGAAGGTGGTGCGGGCCTCGTAGAAGCCGTAGTCGATGTCCGCGCGCAGGGTGTGGAGCGGCACGCGGCCGTCCGAGTAGCCCTCGGTGCGCGCCATCTCAGCGCCGCCGAGCCGGCCGGAGACCTGGATCTTCACGCCCTTGGCCCCCGAGCGCATGGCGCTCGTGAGCGCGCGCTTCATCGCGCGGCGGAACGCCACGCGGTTCTGGAGCTGCTCGGCGATCGACTGCGCCACGAGCCGGGAGTCCAGCTCTGGGCGCTTGATCTCGAGGATGTTCACCTTCACGGCCTTGCCGGTCATCTTGTGGAGCTCCTTGCGCAGAGCGTCCACCTCGCTGCCGGACTTGCCGATCACGATGCCCGGGCGGGCCGTGTGGATGTTGACCTCGACCTCGTTCTTGTTCTTCTTGATCGTGATCGTGGACAGGCCCGCGTGCGCGAGCTTGTTCTCGATGTGGTCGCGAATCGCGAGGTCCTCCATGAGGTAATCGGAGAACTCGCGCTCGTTGAACCAGGTCGCCTTCCAGTCGTGGATGTAGCCGACCCGCAGCGACTCGGGATGGACCTTCTGGCCCATGGGCTACCTCCCGTTCCCTTCGGTGGTCAATTCGATGGTCATGTGGCTCGTGCGCTTGTTGATCTTCGTCGCGCGACCGAGCGCCCGCGGCCGGAAGCGCTTGATCGTCGGGCCCTCGTCCACGTAGGCGCGACGGATCGTCAGCTCGTCCGGGCCCAGCTCGTATGCGGACTCGGCGTTGGCCACGGCGGAGTTCAGGAGCTTGAGGATGTCGCCTGAGATGGCGCGCGGCGCGTGCAGCAGGATCGCCTGCGCCTGCTCGACGCGCTTGCCGCGGATGTGGTCCATCACGAGCCGGGCCTTGCGCGGCGCGCTGCGCACGTACCTGGCGCGCGCGCTCACGAGCACGGCGCCGTCGGGGCGGCGCGCGGGCGCCTTGCGCGTCCGGGTGCCGGTCTCGGCCGAGCCGCGGCGGCGGCGCGACTTCTGCTCCTCGGCAGGCGCCTCCTCCTCCGGGGCGGCGGCCTCCGCGGCCGGCGCGGCGACAGCCTCGGGCACGGCGTCCTCGTCGAGACGGGCGATCAGCTCGTCCTTCTTGCCCGACTTGGTGAGGCCGCGCGCCTCGAGCTCGGCCTTCAGCTCGTCGACGGTCAGCTCGCCCCAGCCGCCCTCGGGCGCCTGTCGCCGCTCCGCGCTCACCGGATCCGCACCTTGTCGCTGCCGGCGTGGCCGCGGAACATGCGCGTGGGCGCGAACTCGCCGAGCTTGTGCCCGACCATCGACTCGGAGACGAACACGGGCACGTGCTTGCGCCCGTCGTGCACGGCGATCGTGTGGCCCACCATCTCGGGGAAGATCGTGGAGGTCCGCGACCAGGTCTTGACCATCTGCTTGTTGCCGGACTCGTTCATCGCCTCGATCCGCGTCATGAGGCGGTCCTGCACCCACGGGCCCTTCTTCGACGAGCGCGACACCTAGATGTTCCTTTCCTGGCCATCGTGCCCTCGGGGGCGCGAGGGACGAGCTGGGCAAGGACGCAGGGTCGAAGCCCTGCTATCAGCAGGGCGAGGCCCGAGGACACAGCCCAGCGAAGTCATTCGCGTCATCCGAGGGTGCGAGGGTCGGGGAAGGAGCATCTATCGCCTCCCCTTCTTGCCGCGCCGCCGGCCACGGACGATGTAGCGGTCGGACGTCTTCCTCTTCTTGCGCGTGCGGTAGCCGAGCGTCGGCACGCCCCACGGGGTGCGCGGGTGGCCGCCCGGCGTGTGGTGCGCCTCGCCGCCGCCGTGCGGGTGGTCCACCGGGTTCATGGCCACGCCGCGCGTCTGCGGGCGCTTGCCCAGGTGGCGCGAGCGGCCGGCCTTGCCGAGCTCGACCAGCTCGTGCTCGGCGTTGCCGAGCACCCCGATCGTCGCGCGGCACTCGGTGAGCACCAGGCGCATCTCGCTCGAGGGCAGCCGCAGCGTCGCGTAGGTGCCCTCCTTCGCGACCACCTGGATCGCCGTGCCGGCGGAGCGGCCGAGCTGGCCGCCGCGGCCAGGCGTGAGCTCCACGTTGTGCACGATGGTGCCGGTCGGAATGTTGGCGAGCGGCAGGCAGTTGCCGGGCGCGATGTCCGCACCGGGGCCCGACGAGACCGTGTCGCCGACCTTGATCCGGCCCGGCGCGAGGATGTAGCGCTTCTCGCCGTCCGCGTAGTGGAGCAGGGCGATGTGCGCCGAGCGGTTCGGGTCGTACTCGATCGCGGCGACCTTCGCCGGGACGCCGTCCTTGGTGCGCTTGAAGTCGATCCTGCGGTACAGGCGCTTGGCCCCGCCGCCGCGGTGGCGCGAGGTCTTGCGCCCGTGCGCGTTGCGGCCGCCGGACTTCTTGAGGCCCTCGGTCAGGCTCTTCTCGGGCT
>DASQER010000172.1:0-7039 GCA_035633575.1 Thermoleophilaceae bacterium | reverse complement strand
CGCGGTCGACTCCGGCTGCTACCTGAACGTCCGCCGGCTCGCCAGCACGCACCTGGAGCCGCGCGGGGGGGAGGTCCGGCTCGCGCCCCCAGCGGAGCTGTCAGAGGCCGTGCGCGGGGCGGACATGCTGTGGCTCGAGACACCGTCGAACCCGACGCTCGAGGTCTACGACATCGCGGCGCTTGCCGAGGCGGCGCGCGACGGCGGGGCCGTGACGGTGGTGGACAACACGATCGCCGGCCCGCTGCTCCAGCGCCCGCTCGACCTGGGCGCGGACTTCTCGCTCACGAGCGCCACCAAGCAGATGAGCGGGCACGCGGACATCGTGCTCGGCTACGTCACGACGCGCGACGCCGAGCGCGCCGAGGCGCTGCGCAACTGGCGCCGCGACGCCGGAGCGATCCCCGGGCCCTTCGAGACCTGGCTCGCGCACCGCTCGCTGCCGACGCTGGCGCTGCGGCTCGAGCGCGGCTGCGACAACGCGCTGGCGATCGCCCGGCTGCTCGCCGCGCGCAGCGACGTGGAGGCGGTCCGCTATCCGGGCCTGCCCGCCGATCCCGGCCACGAGGTGGCTCGGCGCCAGATGCGCGGCTACGGGATGATGGTGTCGTTCGACCTCGGCACGCGCGAGCGCGCGGAGAGCTTCCTGGGCGCCGCCCGGCTCGTGACCGACGCGACCAGCTTCGGGAGCGTCCACACAAGCGCGGAGCGCCGGGCCCGCTGGGGCGGGGACGCGGTGCCGGAGGGCTTCATCCGGCTCTCGGCCGGGTGCGAGGAGACGGCGGACCTGCTCACAGACGTGGAGCACGCTCTTTCGCACTCCGCTGCCCCGCGAGCGGGATAGGATCGGCAGCACATGGACGAATGGGTCTGGTGGATGATCGCCGCGGGTGGGCTCGCGGTAGGCGAGATCTTCACGATGGGCTTCTTCCTGGGCCCGATCGCCATCGCGGCCGTGCTGGCGGCCATCGTGTCGCTCGTCGGAGGCGGGCTCGTGGCAAGTTGGACCGTGTTCATCGCGGCCTCGCTGGCCTCCCTGTTCGTGCTGCGGCCGGTCGCGCGGCGCCACCTGCGCACTCCGCCTCGCATCCGCACCGGGACCGCCGCGCTGGTGGGCGGGCCCGCCACGGTGCTGGAGCGCGTGGACGCCAACGGCGGCCAGGTGAAGATCGGCGGAGACATCTGGACTGCGCGGGCCTACGACGAGGAAGCCTCGTTCGAGCCGGGTGCTCGCGTGGAGGTCATGAAGATCGACGGCGCCACGGCGCTCGTCGCCGAATGAGAGGAATGAGGCCCATATGGCCACGCTGATCGTGCTCGGAGTCCTCGCACTGGTCGTGCTCATCACGCTCGGGCGCGCGATCCGGATCGTGCCCCAGGCGCGCGCCGGCATCGTCGAGCGGCTCGGGCGCTACAGCCGCACGCTGGACGCGGGCCTGGCGCTGGTCATCCCCTACGTGGACCGGGTGAGGCCGCTGATCGACCTGCGCGAGACGGTGGTCTCCTTCCCACCGCAGCCGGTGATCACCGAGGACAACCTGGTGATCAACATCGACACGGTCATCTACTTCCAGGTCACCGACCCCAAGGCCGCGACCTACGAGATCGCCGACTTCATCGCCGCGATCGAGCAGCTCACCGTCACCACGCTGCGCAACGTATGCGGCGGCATGACGCTCGAGGACACGCTCACCTCGCGCGACAAGGTGAGTGCCGCGCTGCGGACCGTGCTGGACGAGGCGACCGGCAAGTGGGGCATCCGCGTGAACCGCGTCGAGCTAAAGGCGGTGGACCCGCCCGCCTCGATCCAGGAGGCGATGGAGAAGCAGATGCGCGCCGAGCGCGACCGCCGTGCCGCGATCCTCACGGCCGAGGGCGTGAAGCAGTCGCACATCCTCACCGCGGAGGGCGAGAAGCAGAGCGCCATCCTGCGTGCCGAGGGGCGGCGCGAGGCGCAGATCCTCGAGGCCGAGGGACAGTCGAAGGCGATCGAGACCGTGTTCGAGGCGATCCACCGCGGGGACGCGGATCCGAAGCTGCTCGCCTACCAGTACCTGCAGGTGCTGCCGCAGATCGCGCAGGGCGAGTCGAACAAGGTCTGGATCATCCCCAGCGAGGTCACGTCGGCGCTCGCGAACATCGGGTCGATCATCCCGAAGCCGGACGCCCCCCGGGTGGATCCAGGTCCACCCGCACCGTGACGGGCTCGCTGCCCACCACACGGACCATCGCGGAGTTGAGCCGGTTCGGAATGCGCCGCTGACGCTCGCGCCAGTCGTCGTCATGAAGAACGTGTGCGGTGCCGGTCCGCCAGCGGCGCCCGACGCGCACGCGCACGCGCCGGTCCGCCTCGATGTTGCGGACGTAGCTCGCGCGGAGGCCGTGCTCTGCCACCACCCAGAGCGTGTCGCCGACGAGCGCCTTCCCGACCGGGGTGCGCCGCGGCTTGCCGCTGCGGCGGCCGGTGGTCTCGAGGATGACCAGGCCGGGCAGGGGCAGCCCCGCTCGCGCCGCCGCCTTCACGAGCGGATTGAGGAGCTTTGTCGAGGCGAGGGTGGAGACCCGGCGCTTGTCCACCGGTGGCCACGGTACAGCCAGGGACGGGGGTACAGCTAGCCTCTTCAGTGTGTTCGACGCCCTCTCCGACCGGCTTCAGGCCGCCCTCGACGACGTCCGCTCGCGCGGCAAGCTGACCGAGGACGACATCGCCAAGGCCATGCGCCAGGTGCGCCTGGCGCTGCTCGAGGCGGACGTGAACTTCAAGGTCGTGAAGCAGTTCACCGCCGCCGTGAAGGAGCGGGCGCTCGGGGCGGACGTGCTCGAGTCGCTGAACCCGGGCCAGCAGGTGGTGAGGATCGTCGCCGACGAGCTCACCTCCCTGATGGGGGGCAGCGGGCGCGACCTCGCGATGGCGAAGCCGGGCCCGACCGTGATCCTGATGGCCGGCCTGCAGGGCTCGGGCAAGACCACCGCCACGGGGAAGCTCGCCCGCCACCTCCGCGAGGAGCACGGGATGGACGTGGCGGTGGCGGCCTGCGACGTGTACAGGCCGGCCGCGGTGGACCAGCTGATCAAGGTCGGCGCCCAGGCCGGCGCGCACGTGTACGAGCAGGGCACCGGGCGCGACCCGGTGGACATCGCGGAGTGGGCGCTCGACCAGGCCAAGCAGGATCGCCGCGACGCGCTCATCATCGACACGAGCGGCCGGCTCCACGTCGACGAGGAGCTGATGAAGGAGCTGGCCGAGGTCAAGAAGCGCACCAAGCCGCACAACGTGCTGCTGGTGGTGGACGCGATGACCGGCCAGGACGCCGTGAACGTGGCGGAGCAGTTCGCCGAGACTGCGAACTTCGACGGCGTGATCCTCACGAAGCTCGACGGCGACGCGCGTGGCGGCGCCGCGCTGTCCGTGAAGGCCGTCACGGGGAAGCCGATCCTCTACGCCTCGACGGGTGAGAAGCTCGGCGACTTCGAGCGCTTCCACCCGGACCGCATGGCGCAGCGGATCCTCGGCATGGGCGACGTGATGACGCTCGTGGAGAAGGCCGAGCGCCAGATGGACGAGCGCCAGGCGCAGGAGCTCGAGAAGAAGATCCGCAAGGAGCAGTTCACGCTCGACGACTTCCTCGAGCAGATGCAGCAGGTGCGCAAGATGGGCCCGCTCGGCTCGCTGCTGAAGATGATGCCGGGGGTGGGGAACCAGCTCGGCTCGCTGAACGTGGACGAGAAGGAGCTCGACCGCCTGGAGGCCATCATCCGCTCGATGACGCCGGAGGAGCGGGCGAACCCTCAGATCATCGACGGGTCGCGCCGGCGCCGGATCGCGCGCGGCTCGGGGACCTCCGTGCAGGCGGTCTCGCAGCTCGTGAAGCAGTTCGCCCAGATGAAGAAGGTCATGAAGCAGATCGCGGGCGGCAAGATGCCGTCGCTGCAGCAGTTGGCCGGCGGTCGCTAACCTCTCGCGTTCCTATGTCCGTAAGAGTCCGCCTCACCCGTGTGGGGAGCAAGAAGAACCCGATCTGGCGCGTGGTCGTCTCCGACCAGCGCTCGCCGCGCGATGGCCGCTTCATCGAGACGATCGGGCACTACAACCCGCAGACCGACCCCTCGACGATCGTGCTCGACGAGGAGCGGCTGCAGCACTGGCTTGCCCGCGGCGCCCAGCCGACCAACACGGTGAAGCAGCTCGCGAGGGCGCACGCCAAGGGCGTGGCCGGCGGGACCGCCACCGCCACGGCCGGCGCCTCGCAGGCGCCCGCGGCCGTCGCGGAGCCGGAGGCCGCCGAGCCGGAGGTCGCCGAGCCGGCTGAGACGGATGTCGCCGAGGCGCCCACCGCCGACGCGGACGCCGACGCGGCCACGGAGTAGTGGAGGAGCTCCTCGCGTACCTCGCCCGGTCGCTCGTCGACAGTCCGGACGAGGTGAGCGTGGAGTCGTTCGAGGAGGATGACGGCACGATCGTGCTGGAGCTGCACGTCGCCGACGGCGACGCCGGCAAGGTGATCGGCCGTGGCGGCCGCACCGTTGCGGCCCTCCGCACGGTGGTCAAGGCCGCCACCGTCCGCGAGGGGCAGCGGGTGCTCGTCGACGTCGTCGATTGACCCTCGTGACCGCGGGTCGCGTCGGGAAGCCGCACGGCCTCGACGGGAGCTTCTACGTGGAGGGGCCGCGTCACCCGCTCCCGGAGGGCGTCACCCTCACCGTGGGCGAGCGAAGCCACGCGGTCGAGCGCCGCGCCGGGACCGACCGCCGCCCGCTGATCCGCCTCGCGGGCGTCCCTGACCCGCGGCCGCTGCGCGGCGAGACGCTGCTCGTGGAGGACGAGCTCGGCGAGGGCGAGTGGCTCGCCTCCGACCTCGTGGGCTGCAGCGTGCCGGGCATGGGCCAGGTCACGCGCCTGGTGGACGGGCCGTCGTGCTCGGTGCTGGAGCTCGACGACGGCACGCTCGTCCCGTTCATCTCCGACGCGGTGGAGCGCGTGGACCTGGACGCGCGCGAGATCCACGTGAACCGCGAGTTCCTCGGATGAAGATCGACGTCGTCACCCTCTTCCCCGGCTGGTTCGAGTGGTTCACCCAGCAGCGTCACGTGGCGAACGCGCTCGCGCTCGGGCACGAGCTGTCGTTCGTGGACCTGCGCGCGTCGACCCCGCTCAAGGCCGGCCAGGTGGACGACACCCCCTACGGCGGCGGAGCCGGGATGGTGATCCGCGTCGACGTGGTGGAGGCGGCGCTGCACGAGCGCTACGGGGTCGATCCCGTGGAGCTGCCGAAGCAGTGGCGCGTGGTGGCGCTCTCGCCCGGTGGGCGCCGGTTCGACGACGCGCTCGCCACCGAGCTCGCGGCGGAGCCTGAGCTCACGCTTCTGTCCGGGCGCTACGAGGGCTTCGACGAGCGCGTGCACGAGCAGCTCGCGAGCGACGTGGTCTCGATCGGCCCCTACGTGCTGTCCGGCGGGGAGCTGGCCGCGATGGTGGTCACCGACGCCGTCATGCGGAAGCTGCCGGGAGCGCTCGGCCACGAGGAGAGCGCCGTCGAGGAGTCCTTCAGCGAGGCGCTCGAAGGGGCGCCGGAGTACCCGCACTACACGCGCCCGTTCGACTGGCGCGGGCACACCGTTCCCGACGTGCTGCTGTCGGGCGACCACGCCCGGGTGCGCGAGTGGCGGCTCGGGCGCAGCAGGGAGCGGGGCGGGGGCGGCGGCGCCTGAGGCCGGTCGCCGGTCCTTCGGCTACCATTGCGCGTCACGCGCGACGGCTCCCGGGAGGTCGCGTTTTTTGTGCCTCCCGCCCGACCGGAGCGCCGAACCCCACTCGCAATGTCCGGCGTAATCGACAGCATCGAGCGCGCGCAGCTGCGCCGTGTGCCCTCCTTCCAGGCGGGTGACCGGGTGCGGGTGCACTTCCAGGTCGTGGAGGGCACGCGCCGCCGCACGCAGGTCTTCGAGGGCATCGTGATCAAGCGCCAGGGCAGCGGCGTGCGCGAGACGTTCACCGTGCGCAAGCAGTCCTTCGGGGTCGGCGTGGAGCGGACGTTCCCCGTGCACTCGCCGAAGATCGAGCGCATCGAGGTGGCCGCGCGCGGCGACGTGCGCCGCGCGAAGCTCTACTACCTGCGCGAGCGCGTCGGTCGCGCGTCGCGCGTTCGCGAGCGCCGCTGGACCGGCACGGAGGAGGTCATCGAGCCGGGCCTCGTCGAGGCCGGCGCGATGCCGCCGGACGACGCTCCCCGCCCGGGCGAGGAGGAGCTGGGCGAGCAGGTCGCGGCCACCGAGGAGGTTGAGGCTGCCGAGGCCGAGGCCGCCGGCGGCGAGCCGGCCGCCGAGCCCGACCAGGCCCCCGCCGAGGCCGACCAGGCCCCCGCCGAGGCCGAGGTGCCGGCCGACTCCGAGGCCAAGGGCGACGAGCCCGCCGGGGAGCCGGACGCCGGCGACGAGCCGGCTGGCGACCAGGCCTCCTAGGACGGGGCCAGAGGCCCGGACGGCCCAGGTGGCGAAGAGCAAGCAGAAGTCCGGCCACAACTCGCTGGTCGAGCTGGTCATGATCGTGGCGGTCGCACTCGGCCTGGCGCTCGGCATCCAGGCCTTCCTCGTCAAGCCCTTCCGGATTCCGAGCGAGTCGATGGTCCCGACCCTCGAGGTGGGCCAGCGGGTGCTCGTGGATCGCGTGAGCTTCCGCTTCGGCGACCCGGACCGCGGGGACATCGTCGTCTTCAAGCCGCCCGCCGGCGCCGACTCGAACATGTGCGGCGTCAAGCACCCGAGCGACCAGCCCTGCCCAAAGGAGACGCCCGAGCGCTCGGACACGAACTTCATCAAGCGCGTGGTGGGCGTGCCGGGAGACCGCCTCAAGGTGCTCGAGGGCTCCGTCTACATCAACGGGAAGCGCCAGAAGGAGTCGTTCGCCAACCTCGATCCCGAGTGCGGGACCTGCAACCTCCCCCGGGAGATCACGATCCCCAAGGGCCACTACTACATGATGGGCGACAACCGCGGCGAGTCCGCCGACAGCCGCGAGTGGGGGCCCGTCCCGAAGAAATGG
>DASQER010000171.1:0-9689 GCA_035633575.1 Thermoleophilaceae bacterium | reverse complement strand
CCCTCGCGGGCCGCCTCGGGCGTGAGCACGACCTCCTCCGGCTCGGCGGCGCGGTCCGAGCTCTTCTCAGCCGCCGGCTCCCTGCCGCAGCCGAGCGCAACCGCCGCACAGAGCAGCGCGGCCACCAGCGCGCCGGCGGGGCGCGAGCCGGTCAGCCCGACGGGTCCGGTGCCTGGTGCCTGGACTTCCATTCCGCGTACGCCATCCCGTAGACGATCTCCCGCGCCTCCGCGTCCTCGAGCTGGATGCCGCGCTCTTCCGCCGCCTCGCGATACCAGCGCGAGAGGCAGTTGCGGCAGAACCCGGCCAGCTCCATCAGGTCGATGTTCTGGACATCGGTGCGCTGGCGCAGGTGGTTGACGAGCGTACGGAACGCTGCGGCCTCGAGCTCGGTCCGGGTGGCTTCATCCATGGATCTGGAACGATAGGGGGGATGACGGAGTCCGAACGCAGCCAGCGCCACGTCCCGCCCGATCCGAGCGGCATCGACGAGCCCCACGACGTCCTCGCGGCCGAGGAGTTCGGCATCGGGACGCGCGAGAACCGCTTCCCCGGCGATCCCACCGGCATCCGCGAGCCGCACGACGTGCTCGCCGCCGAGGAGTTCGCGATGCCGGCCGGAGCCGAGCCGCACGACGACGACGACGGCAGCGGCCCGGGCCTGCGCGCTTTCCTGCCGCTGGCGCTCGCCGCCCTGGTCGTACTGATCGTCCTACGCCGCCGGCGCTGATGCCGGAGCTCTCCCCGGAGAACCGAATCGACATCACCGTCGACCGGGCGCTGTGCATCGGCTCGGGCGACTGCGTGGACACCGCGCCCAACGTCTTCGAGCTCGACGACGAGGACAAGGCCGTCGTCGTGGACCCCGACGGCGCCTCGATCGACGACGTGATCGCGGCGGCCGGCAACTGCCCCGTCAGCGCGATCTTCGTCGTGGGCGAGGACGGGGACCTCTACCCCTGAGGCGCCGCCGCTCTCAGACGGGGCGCGGCGCCGGCGACAGCGCTGCGCGCATCGCCTCGGCGCTGAGCTGCTCCAGCGGGAACAGCAGGCCACGGACGATGGCGAGCGGCTCGCGGTCCTCCTCGCGAATCCAGTCGGCCTCGTCGCGCGA
This sequence comes from Thermoleophilaceae bacterium, assembly GCA_035633575.1. GTDB lineage: Bacteria > Actinomycetota > Thermoleophilia > Solirubrobacterales > Thermoleophilaceae > JACVRW01. Next base: position 8,575 of record DASQER010000171.1, on the reverse strand, counting down.
CTCCACGAAGCCCGCCACGGCGGCGCGATAGGCCGTCAGCCGGCCTGGCCGCAGCACGATCGTGCCGGCGCCGCCCTCCAGCTCGCCGAGCTCGTCGGCAAGGGTGGTGAGCTCGCGCAGCTCGACCACGTCGTCCGCGGACATCTCGGTGTTGCGGAAGCGCTCGGCGGACCTGGCGGCCACCGCGTGCGCCGACGCGCGAATCTCGTCCTCGCGGAGGTCGAAGCAGGCGAACACGACGGGCTCGCCGTCGAGGTCCTGCGTGATGTCTATGCGCGGGCGCTCCATGCCTCTACGACCTTATCGGCCGCGCCAGGTCACGTCGTGATGGCTCTCACATACCCCGCGAGCCGCCACGGCAGTCGCCGAGACGCTTCACGATGCGCCCGTCGCGCTCCACGGCCGCCCACCCGCGGGTGGTGACGGCGGCGATTTCCGGAGCAAGGTGCGCGGAGCGCGCCTTGTCCCGGGGATCGCTGCCGGAGACAGGCCCCGCGGCCGCAAGCGCCGGGGCCCTAGGCGGAGCCTTAGCGCCGGCGGCGCCCGCGTCCGTAGACGAGCTTCAGCAGCCGCGACAGGAAGCGGGTCCGCCGTGCCGTGTAGGGCATCATGTGCACGTCCTTCTTCATCGGCGCGAAGCTCGTGACGAGCAGGCTCTGCTTCTTGGTGTACTTGCGGATCCCGTCCGCGCCGTGGCGGGTCCCGAGGCCGGACTCCTTCCAGCCGCCCATCGGCAGCTCCAGCGTGAGGTAGTTCAGCTGGGCGTCGTTCACGGTCACCGCCCCGGCCTCGATCCGGCGCGCCAGCCGCTCGCCCTTGGCCGCGTCCTTGGTCCACACCGAGGCCTGCAGGCCGTACGGGCTGTCGTTCGACAGCCGGACGGCCTCCTCGGCATCGCGGACCTTCATGATCGGGACGGTCGGCCCGAAGGTCTCCTCGCGCATGCAGGCCATGGAGTGGTCCACGTCCACCAGCACGGTCGGCTCGAAGAAGTGGCCGTTCTCGTCGCGGCGGCCGCCGCCCACGAGCACGCGCGCGCCCCGCTCGACGGCGTCCTTCACATGTCGCTCCACGGTGTCCGACTGCGGCGGGTGGATCACCGCGCCGAGGTCGGTGGAGCCCGCGCCGCCCGGCCTGCCCTGTCGCAGCCCGCTCACCTTCTCCGTCACGAGCCGGACGAAGTCGTCGTAGATCGGCTCCTCCACGTACACGCGCTCGGTGGAGATGCAGGTCTGGCCGGCGTTCTGCATCGAGTAGTGGACGGCGGCGTTTGCGGCACGCTCGAGGTCGGCGTCCGCGCAGACGATCATCGGGTCCTTGCCACCGAGCTCGAGCGCCACCGGGGTGAGCGTGCGCGCCGCGCGCTCCATGACCCGCTTGCCGGTGGCGGTGGAGCCCGTGAACATCACGAAGTCGACCTCGTCGATCAGCGCCGCGCCCGTCTCGCCGTAGCCGGGCACCACCTGGAAGACGCCCTCGGGCAGCCCGCACTCGCGCAGCATCTCGCCCATCAGCATCGAGGTGAGCGGCGTGACCTCGGAGGGCTTCAGCAGCACGGCGTTGCCGGCGGCCAGCGCCGGGATGCAGTCGCCGAAGGAGTTCGTGAGCGGGTAGTTCCAGGGCCCGATCACTCCCACGACGCCGACGGGCGCGTAGCGCACGATCAGCTTGCGGCCCTTGGCGAACGGCGACGCGGTCTTCACGCGCTCCTCGGCGAGGTACCGCTCCGCGTTCTTCGCCCAGAACGCGAACGCCCCCACGGCGTAGCCGATCTCCGCGGTGAGCGCGTCCTCGTAGGCCTTGCCGGTCTCGGAGACGATCGTCTCGATCACCCGCTCAGAGTTGTCGCTGATCCACCGCTGGCAGCGCTTCAGCACGGCGGCGCGGCCCGCGAAGCCGAGCGCCTCCCAGCCTGGCTGCGCGCGCCGGGCGCGCGCGACTAGCTCGGCCACCTGCTCCGGCGGCACGACGGGAACGGTCGCGATCACCTGTCCGGTGGCGGGGTTCTCGACCTCGATGGCCGCTGCCACCGCCGCGCCGTTCGCTCCGGTGTCGGGAACCGTCCTCGTCTCGGTCACGTCGTTCCTCCGTAGTTCGGTCTTGCGCAAGCCGCGGGCGGTGCCCGCGGCGCCGCGATGATTTCAAGCTATCCCGCGCGCGCCCGGTGGCGGGCGCCCTGCTTGCGGAGCAGCGCGGCGCTCTTGAGGCCTCCGCGCCCGAGCATCGCAGCCAGCCGCGCGCCCCAGCCGCGCCAGCGCGGGATCACGAGCACGAGCTTCTTCGAGTCGAGCAGCCCCACGGTGTGCTCCGCCACCTCCCCGGCGGTGAGCAGCCGCGGGCCGGACCAGATGATCGCCGCGTCGGGCTCGCCCGCCCGCTCGCGCAGGAGGTCCGTGTCGGCGCCGTCGGGGCAGACGGCGTGGGCGGTGATCGGGATGCCCTCGAGGTCGAGGTCGCCCTGGAGCGAGCCGGTGAACCCGAGCACGGCGTGCTTGGTGGCCGCGTACACGGCCAGCCCCGGCACCGGGGCCAGCGCGGACAGCGACGCGAGGTTGATGATGTGCCGGTTCTGCCCGGGCCCCGAGCGCATCGCCTCGACGGCCGCGCGCGAGCCCCAGATCACGCCCATGAGGTTCACGTCACAGAGCAGCCGCACCTCGTCGTCCGAGTGCTCCCAGGACTTCACGGTGCGCAGCACGCCGGCGTTGTTCACCCAGACCTCGAGCGGCCCACGCTCGGCGGCCGCCCGCGCCGCCGCACGGTGCGCCTCGGGGTCGCGGACGTCGAGCTGCATGGAGAAGCCGCCGATCTCGTCCGCCGTGGCCGCCGCGGCCTCGGCGTCCACGTCCGTGGCCAGCACGGTGTAGCCGCGTCCCGCCAGGCGGCGCGCGATCTCGCGGCCGAAGCCGCGCCCCGCCCCCGTCACGACGGCGACCCCAGGCATCAGGCCGCCGAGCCTACCAAGTTGGCTGGCCAGCCAGTGCGGCCGGCCGGTAGGCTTCCGAGCCATGCCTACAGTGGACGCCAACGGCCTGAAGCTCTACTACGAGGTGCACGGCGAGGGCGAGCCGCTGCTGTGCGTGCACGGCCTGACGTGCGACACGCTGGCCTGGATCCCGCAGCTGCAGGCGTTCTCCGGCGCCTTCAGGACGGTGATCTTCGACAACCGCGACGTGGGCCAGTCCTCGATGGCCGAGGGCGACTACGAGATCGCGGACATGGCGCGCGACGCGCTCGCACTCGCGGACGCGCTGGAGCTGGAGAGCTTCCACCTGCTCGGCATCTCGATGGGCGGCGCGATCGCCCAGGAGATCGCGATCCAGGCGCCCGGCCGGGTGCGCACGCTCACCCTGGCGGTGACCTTCCCCGCGGGCGGACGCTACACGCAGCGGCTGAGCGAGGTCTGGGGCAACCGCGTCCGCCAGATCAGCCGCGAGCAGCACGTGGACGAGCTCATGCTGCTGAACCACTCGGAGGAGTTCTACGAGAACCCCGAGACCGTGGCCTGGCTGCGCGGGATGATCCTCCAGAACCCGCATCCCCAACCGCCCGAGGCGTTCGGCCGCCAGCTCGCCGCGTGCGGGCGGCACAACACCCGGGACCGTCTCGGCGGCCTGGCCATGCCCACGCACGTGATCGGCTCCGAGCGCGACATCCTCGTACCGGTGTGGAAGTCGGAGGAGATCGCCTCGCTGATCCCGGGCGCGAAGCTCACCGTCCTGCCTAACGCTCCGCACGGGGTGTCGCTCGAGCGCCCGGAGGAGTTCAACGCCGCGGCGCTGGGCTTCATCCGCGAGGCCACAGCCGCGCCGGCGGCGTAGGTCCTCGGCCGCGGGCGGCGGCCCCGGCCAACGGCAGCGGTGAGGGTGGTGATCGAAACTCGCCTTTCGTGGCCTAATCGCGGGCTTGGGGTGCGCTGGCGTTCCCATATTCGCGCGAACGTCGCAACCCCCCGGCCAGCGGGGGCCGAGTGGCGAGTTGTGCATGGGGGTTGGCGAGCTACCCGCATATGGGGCACCTAACTCGCCGAACCCCTTCAATGCCCGTGCACCGCGGCGCCCGCGAGCGGCGGCCTGACCTAGGCGATGTCGGCGAGCGCCGAGTCCAGGTCCACGTGGATCTGGGCGGCGCGGCCGAACTCGACGATCTCGAGGACGCGCGCCACCGGCTTGCCGGCCGGGGCGACCACGCGCAGCTCCTGTCGGCGGCTGCCGATGCGGCGCGCCAGCCCGAACAGCATCGCGACGCCGCTCGAGTCGATGAACTCGAGCGCGCTCATGTCGATGACGAGCCCCCGCGCGGAGCTCGGCACCGCCCCGGCGATCCGCTCGCCCGTGGTCTCGGCGCCCGAGATGTCGAGCTCTCCCGTCAGGCGCGCCACGACGACCTCGTCGTCCTCGCGCTGCTCGATCTCGACCCCCACGAGATTGTCCATCAACCGGGACCTCCGTTCCCGCCGAGCCTCCGCCTGAGGCTCACGGTCGTGCCCTCCGGAGTGGGCTCCACGGCAACGGTATCCATCAGCGTACGCATCAGGTCGAGCCCCCGGCCGTGGTCGCCCGCGCGCTCGTCGCGCCATGAGCCGTGGTCGCGCACGGCGATCTCGATCTCTTTGCCCTCGCGGCGCCCGGACACCTCGAACGTGCTGCCGGCACCCGCGCCGGCGTGCTCGATCGCGTTCGTCGCGGCCTCGCCGCACGCCGTCGTGATCTCCGCGATCTCCTGCTCTCCCGCACCCGCGTGGCTGAGCCAGCGGCGCAGCATGCTGCGTATCGGCGCGAGCGACTCCGGCTCGGCCGGGAACTCGGCGCTGAAGCGGTCCGGGACCGGCAGGTTGCGGAGGGTCAGCAGCGCCACGTCGTCTGTGGCGCCGCCGGACGGGACGAGCGCCGAGAGCAGGTGGTCCAACAGCCCCTCGGGATCCTCCGGCGCCTCGCGCACGCGTGCGGCCAGCTCCGCCATGCCGTCGTCGATGTTCTCGCCCGGGCGCTCGACGAGGCCGTCCGTGTAGAGCAGGATCGTGCTCCCCGGGTCCATCCGCGCCGACACCTCCTCGTAGGTCGGGAACGGCAGCACGCCGAGCGGCACCGAGGCGCTGCCCTCGAGGAAGTGGTTCCGGCCGTCCACGATCATGAGCGGCGCCGGATGGCCGGCGTTGACCCAGCGCACGACGCTCCCGGCCGGATCCACCACCACGTAGAGCATCGTGGCCATCTGGCTCTCCTCGGCCTCGGTCCAGAGGAGCCGGTTCAGCTGCTCGACCACGCGTGCGCAGTCGTGGCCCTCGAGCGCGTACGCACGCAGCGCGCTACGCAGCCGCCCGACCATCGAGGCGCCGGCGAGCCCCTTGCCGGCCACGTCGCCCATCACGAGCCCGACCGCCCCGCCGGCCATCGGGATCACGTCGTACCAGTCGCCGCCGACGTCCGCCTCGGAGGCGGCCGGCAGGTAGCGGGCCGCGACCTCGAGTCCCGGGAGCTGGGGCAGCCGCTCCGGCAGCAGGCTGCGCTGGAGCGTCTCCGCGATCCGATGCTCGCGCTCGTAGACGCGGGCGTGCGCGATCGCGAGGCCGACCCGCTCGGCGGCGAGCCGCAGCAGCGTCAGGTGCTCGGTGCTGAAGCGGCGCGGCGAGGTGGCGCCTACCACGAGCACGCCCGGCACCTCTCCCTCGGCCAGCAGCGGGACGCCGATCACGGAGTCGTCCTCCGCGAGCATCGCCTCGCGCGACTTCGCGACCCGCTCCGCGAAGCGGTCGAACGAGGGCCCGTCGCCGGACGCCGCTCCAACCGTGAGCCGCTCTTCCTCGTCCGCGAGATAGATCGTCGCCGCGTCGGCGGCGAGCACTCCGCGCACCTGCCCCACGAGCTCCCGCAGGATGCCGTCGAGCGTCCGGTGAGCCAGGGCGGCGTCCACGAGCGCCTGCATCCCGCTCACCATCTCGGCCACGCGCTCGGCCTCGGCCCGGGCGGCCTGCGCCCGCAGCAGCGCCTCGCGCTCGGCCTGGCGGCGCAGCCGCTCGGTGGCGTCCGTGATGAAGCCGGACACGAACACCTCGCCCTGGATCTCCACCTTCGAGACCGTTGCCTCGCCCGGGAAGCGCCCACCGTCGCGGCGCTTGAACTCGACCTCGAAGCGCTCCGTTGCCGCCGGGGAGTCGCTCTCGACCAGCGCCCTGCGGCGCTGGTCGAGGCGCTCGCCGAACTCCGGCGGCACGATCAGCTCGCGCATGGTGTGCCCGATCGCCTCGGCGGCGGTCCAGCCGAACAGCCGCTCGGCCGCCACGTTCCAGCTCGTGATCACGCCGTCGCGATCGAGGGTGATGAACGCGTCGGGCGCGGCGTCGAGCACGAGCCGCGTGCGCGCCTCCGACTGCTGGAGCGCCTCGGCACGGCCGCGCAGCCGGCCGAGCAGCCGGGAGATGAGCAGCCCGGCCACCAGCGGCGTGCCGACCGCCAGCAGCCAGCGGACGATCGGGCTGTCCGCGTCCTGGACGGCGAGCACCACCGCGTACGCCACCGCCAGGAACGCCAGATGCCCGAACGCCTGGCGCAGCGGGAAGAAATAGAAGGCGTACAGCGCTGCCCACATGTAGAGCACCGGGTAGAGCGTGGAGGGGCCCGCGTAGTGGTTGGCGAGGCTGATGATCAGGGTGCCGGACGCCAGGAAGCCGTGAATGTGCCACTCGCGAACGCGCTCGGCGTTGAGCCACAGGATCGCGGCCATGAGCACCGCCACGGACGCGAGCACCACGAGCGGGAGGTCGCGCACCTCGCTCGAGTGCGGGAAGGCGAGGGTGAGCAGGCCAAGCGCCGCGCCCGCGGCAAACAGGTAGGCGATCGAGCGCGCCTTGACGCGGACGTCGAACAGCTCCGGCAGATCCTTCACCGGAGGCACAGCCTAGAAAGCGCTGCCGCCGCCTCGTGCCGAGAGGCGCGCGAGCGCCTCGTGACATTCCACGACGCGCCGCTTGACCGGGTCGTCGTCGGTGCGGTCGTGCACCAGGTCCCAGGTCTTGTCGGCCACGTCGCGGGCGGTCTCCGCGGTGGCGTGGGCGCAGAGCATGTCGATCAGCTTCAGCTCGAACGCCGCGAGCTGGTCGGACGGGTTCCCGGGCTCCATGCGCGGCAGCGCGTCATGGGTAGCGTCGCGCCACATCTGGGTCGCCATCACGAGGCGGTTGCGGAGCTCCATCTGATCCACGGTCGCGCAGGCTACTCCGGCCGCGCGCGACGGGCGGCGAGCCGTCTCAGCAGCGGAAGCGGGTCGAGCGGCGCGCCCGTCGTGCCGCGTCCGCGGCGCACCTCGAGGTGCAGGTGGTCGCCCCAGCACGAGCCGGTGCAGCCCACGGCACCGACCCGCTGGCCGGCCCGCACGCGCCGGCCGGGCCTGACCCGCGACGGGTGCAGCATGTGCAGATACACGAAGGTCCGCCGCGCCGCGCGGCTCCAGATGGCGACGTAGTTGCCGCGCCCGCCGTCGTCGCCGGTCTTCACGACGCGGCCGTTGCGCAGCGCCACGAGCGGCGTGCCCGCCAGGGCGAACACGTCCTGGCCCTCGTGGACGTGGCCGCCGCGGGAGGCGCCGAAGCGGGCGTCCTGCTCGCCCCAGCGGACGGGCCCGCGCACGGGGAACACGGCCGCGGAGCGGGCGGCTCTGTGGCTCCGGAGCTCGGCCAGCCGCCCCGCCGCCTCCAGCGTGGGGGCGAGCGGCGTCAGCTTCTCAGCCGCGGCCGCCGCGGCTGGGGCGCCCGCGGCCACGGCCGCCAATGTCGCGGCCAGGATGGGCAGGCCGCGGGGTGCGAGCGGTCGCATTCGAAGTCGCAGAGCGTAGCGTTGGGACATGCCGACACTGCATCTGCTGCGCGTCTTCTGTGCCGACGACGGCTCGGAGGGCAATCCGCTCGCCGTGTTCCTCGACGGCGCCGAGGTCCCCCCGGAGCGTCGCCAGGCCGTGGCCGCCGACCTCGGCCTGAGCGAGACCGCGTTCGTAGACGACCCCGGACGCGGCGTGGTCCGGATCTTCACCCCTGCCGTCGAGCTGGACTTCGCGGGCCATCCGACCGTCGGCGCGGCGTGGCTGCTCGCCCGCGAGCGTGCGCCGGTCGACGCGCTGCTCGTACCGGCGGGCGAGCTGCGCGTGCGCTACGAGGGCGAGCACTCCTTCGTCGCGGCGCGACCGGAATGGGGACCGCCGTGGGAGTGGACGCAGCTCGGCTCGCCGGAGGAGGTGGAGGCGCTCGACGGGCCGCCCTTCGGCCACGACCTCATGGGCGCGTGGGCGTGGATCGACGAGGCCGCGGGCACGATCAGGGCGCGGGCCTTCCCGGTCCGGATCGGGATCGCCGAGGACGAGGCCACCGGGTCCGCCGCCACGAAGCTGTGCGCCCTGCTCGGGCGGGCCATCGACATCCGTCAGGGGCGCGGCTCGCGCATCCTGGCGCGCCCGGGCGACGACGGCGTCGTCGAGATCGGCGGCCGCAGCATCGTCGACGACGTGCGCGGCTACGCCCTGCCCTGAGCGAACTGCTCGTCGCTCAGGCGCAGGATCGCCAGCGCCACCGCGATCCCGCCGGCCA
>DASQER010000170.1:0-5653 GCA_035633575.1 Thermoleophilaceae bacterium | reverse complement strand
TGACGACTTGGCCAGAGCAGCGCGGGCCGTGGACGGCCAGGCGGTTGTCGACTTCGATCTGCTCGTCGTGCACGGTCGCAAAGCGGTCGAGACGCTGGCCGGCGAGGCGCTCGCGCGGGGCGCGGACGAGATCGTGCTCGTCGACCCGCCTGCCAGTGGGCTGGGGCCACTGGAGCGCCGCCGGCTGCGTCGCCTCAGCCCGGTTCCGGTCAACGCCTGACGCAGCGCGCGAGGCGCCGAGGCCGCCAGCTAGCTTTCGGCGCCGTGCGCGAGCTCTCTGTCATCACCATCGGCATCGACCCGACGATCGAGCTCGGCCCGCTGACGCTCGCGTGGCACGGGCTTACGATCGCGATAGGGATCCTGATCGGGGGCATCGCGGCCGGCCGGGAGGCGCGTCGGCGCGGTCTCGACACGGAGCCGCTCTACACGATCGGCGTCATTCTCGTGGTGGCCGCGCTGCTCGGCAGCCGGATCTACTACCTGGCCGAGCACGGCGACCTGCTCAAGCCAAGCGAATGGCTCGGCACGCGGGGGTTCACGTTCTACGGCGGGCTGATCGCCGCGGCCCTCGGCATCGGCGCGTACGTCCGGCGCGAGCGCCTGAGCATCGAGTATCTCGACGTGGTGGCCTACGGTCTGCCGCTCGGGATCGCGATCGGCCGCATCGGCGACGTGATCAACGGCGAGCACTACGGGCCTGCGACCGACTTCCTCCTTGGCGTCCGCAACACGCACCCCGACGCCGACGTCCCGAGTCCCGATGTCGCCTACCACTCCGGCGGGCTCTACGAGGTCCTGATCGGTGCGCTCACCTTCCTGATCGTCTGGGCGCTGCGCGACCGGTTGCGGCGCCCGACCGCGATGATGTGGGTGGTGGTGGCGTTGCTGGCGACGGGGCGCTTCATCGAGTTCTTCGCGCGCTCCGACTCCGAGACGCTCGCCCTCGGTCTTGAGACCGCCCAATGGACGAGCCTCGCCCTCGTCGCGGCAGTGGGCGGGGGTGCTTGGCTGACGCTCCGCCGGCGGGCGTTTCGAGACCGAACCGGGCATAGGTAGCGCCACGACGCCCGCGTAGGAAAACAGCGGATGGAAGCCGCTCCCCGTACGTGGGAGACTTTCGGCATGTGCGCTCAGTGCATGTCACCGCCACTGCGGCCGTGGGCACTGCCAGTGGCCTGCGTGCCTGGGCGGCCGCCCGCAGCCCCGCTTGGTTGACGCCTGCGCGCCTCAGGCGGCTTACCGTTGCGCTGCTCGCAATGGCCGTCACCGTGGCGGGCGTTAGCGTCGGCTGACGGGGCATGCGGATCCTGGCCGCTCGGCGTTGGCTGCTCGTGGCCGGGGCGGTCGCGGCGGCGGCGCTGGCGCTCGCCGGCGACTCGTCTGAGCGGCCACCGAGCGAGCACGAGGTCGAGCGCCGGCTGCGCGCCCTCGCGGCGTCGGCGGAGTTCCCCCTGCACGAAGTGCGGTGCTTCCGCGACCGGGTTCTTCAGCTTCGCTTCGCGTGCCTGGTTGAGGCGCCCGACGACCTACACCTCGCCTTGGACGTTCGCTGGCTCCCCGGCGGACGCCTCGCCGTGCGCCGCCCAGACGGGACGCGGGTGCGCTTCTGATTCAGGGCGACCAGATCGGCGGCTGGGCGCCCTCGACCTCGCCCTTCACGCGCTCGAAGACCGCCAGGGCGCGGTCGAGGTGGTCGCGCTCGTGGGTGGCCATCACGCTGGTGCGAAGCAGGGCGCCGCCGCGCGGGACGGCCGGGTAGATCGCCACGTTCACGTACACGCCGGCGTCGTAGAGCGCCTTCCAGAGCATCACGGCCTTCCAGTCGTCGCCGATGAGGACCGGGACGATCGGGGTGATCAGGTCGGAGCCGTCCGGCATCCGGTTCGGCTCCATCACCTGGTAGCCGAGCTCGGCGAGGCCGTCGTGGAGGTAGCGGGCGTTGTCGAGCACCCTCGCCATCAGCTGCGGCCCCTCGTCGGAGCGGATGATCTCGAGCGCTCCGAACGCGGCGCCGATGGCGGCCGGCACGCCCGCGGCCGTGAACATGAAGGAGCGCGACTGGACGCGCAGGAAGTCGATCACGTCCGCGGGCCCGGCGACGAAGCCGCCGCAGGAGGCGAGCGACTTGGAGAAGGTGCCCATGCGCAGGTCCACCTCGTCCTCGACGTCCATCTCCTCGCAGGCGCCGGCGCCGCGCGCGCCCAGCACGCCGACTCCGTGGGCCTCGTCGACCATCAGGCGCGCGCCGTGCTCGCGGCAGAGCGCCACGATGTCGGGCAGGGGCGCCACGTCGCCCTCCATAGAGAAGACGCCGTCCACCACCACGAGCACGCCGCCGCCGTCGCCCTCGGCACGCTGGAGCATGGTCTCCAGCTTGTCGAGCCGGTTGTGACGGTAGGGCCGGATGCGGGCGCGCGACATGGAGACCGCGTCGAGGATCGAGGCGTGGTCGCCCGAGTCGCAGATCACCGTGTCGCTGGGGCCGAGCAGCGTCCCGATCGTGCCCGTGTTCGCCAGGTAGCCGGTGGTGAACACGAGTGCGTCCTCGGTGCCCATCCAGTCTGCCAGCGCGCTCTCGAGCTCCAGGTGGAGCGAAAGCGTCCCGTTCAGGAAGCGTGAGCCCGTGAGCCCGGTGCCGAAGCGCTCGAGCGCGTCGCGCGCCGCGTCCTTCACGCGCGCGTCGCCCGTGAGCCCGAGGTAGTTGTTCGATCCGAGCATGATGCGCTCGTGGCCCTCCATCTCGACCACCGGGCCGGCGGGGCCCTCGAGCACCCTGAAGTAGGGCATCAGGTCGTGGTCGCGAGCCGCCTGCAGCTGCTCGAGCCGCTCGTGGTGGCGTGCCTTCTCGAATAGGTCGATAGCCGTAGGCATATACAGTCCCGCGCCGTGTCAGTCGAGGTGGGGCCCGTCTCCTCGCGCAAGGACGTGCGCGAATTCATCAAGCTTCCGTTCCGGCTGCACTCTAACGCGGAGCAGTGGGTCCCCCCGCTCCGGATCGAGCGCCGGCTCTTCCTCAGCCCCCGCACGGGCGCCTTCTTCAAGCGCGGCGAGGCGCAGCTCTTCCTGGCCCGCCGCGACGGGCGGGTGGTGGGCCGCGTCAGCGCTCAGATCGACACCGCGTTCAACGACTTCCAGGAGAACGCCTGGGGCATGTTCGGCTTCCTCGAGCTGGAGGACGACGTCGTGGCGATGCGGGCGCTGCTCGACGCCGCGGCCGGCTGGCTGCGCGAGCGCGGCCGGGATCGCATGGTCGGCCCGATGGACTTCACCATGAACGACGAGAGCGGCGTGCTGATCGACGGCTTCGAGCGCGAGCCGATGATCCGTCAGGCCTGGCACCCGCCCTACTACCAGCGTCTCTGCGAGGAGGCCGGACTCGAGAAGGCGGTGGACACGTACATGTGGTCGCTCCACATCTCCGGGCGCGAGAGCGTGAAGCCGATCATCTGGGACCTCGCGGAGCGGCTCGAGCCGAAGCACGGCATCAGGATCCGCAAGATGAGCCGCCGGCGGCTGCGCCGGGAGCTCGACGCCTTCGCCGAGATCTACAACGAGGCCTGGTCGCGCAACTTCGGGTTCGTGCCCTACTCGAAGGAGGACCTGGACGCCTACGCCCGGGAGCTGCAGCTGGTCTACGACCGCGGCTGGTTCATGATCGCGGAGGATGCCGACGGTAAGACCGTCGGCATGGCGATCACCGTGCCGGACGTCAACCAGGTGCTGAAGCGGATGAACGGACGCCTGCTCCCGCTCGGCTGGTGGCACTTCCTGAACCGGCGCAGGATCATCGACCGCTGCCGCGTGGGCTTCCTCGGCGTGAAGCCCGCCTACCAGCACACAGGCGTAGCCGCCGGCCTCTATGCCGAGCACTTCGACATGGCCGAGGCCACGCGTATCAAGGGCGGGGAGATGGGCTGGATCCTCGAGACCAACAAGGCGATGAACCGCGCCATGGAGGCGATGGGCGGCGAGATCGTGAAGAAGTACAGGGTCTACGAGCGGACCCTCTGATAACTTCGCCGCGTGCCCGATCACTCGGCCCTTCCGGAACCCGAGCACGAGGCAGAGGTGCGGCCGCTGCCGGTGCTCGCCGAGCCGCGGCCGGTCGAGCGCCGCGTGGAGGTCTCGCTGCCGGCGGCGGTGGCCGCCGCGACCGGCGGCTTCCTGCTCGGCGTGGCCACCTTCCTGCTGGTCCGCGTGCTGCGGCGCCCGCACACGGCCGCCTCGCTGCGGCTGGGCGGCGGCCGCGGCCGCGGCAAGAAGGTGGACGTGGCGGGCACGCGCTCGTTCCTGGTCGACATCCACCTGCTGAAGGACCGATAGCCGCCGCGGTCGAGCAGGACGTCGTGCCCCTCGGTCCCTACCGGCTTCCGGGACGGGGGCGGGACGGGGTGCTGGTGAGCCTCGACGGCGTTCTCAGCAGGGTCCTCTGGATCGGCGACGAGGAGGCCGTCGTGCGGGCCTGGGCGGCCGGCGGAGCCGTGCGCATCCGCGCCGAGGCGGAGTCGCGCGAGGCGGGGGCGGCCGCGGTCGAGCGGATGCGCTTCGCGCTCGGCACCGACCACGACCTGAGCGAGTTCCAGCGCCGCTTCCGGCGCGATCCGCTGATCGGTCCCGTGATCCGCAGAAAGCCCTGGCTGCGTCCGCGGCGGCGCCCCGAGCCGTTCGAGGCGCTCGCCTGGGCGGTCTGCGAGCAGCTGATCGAGTCCGGCCGCGCCGCCGCGATCCAGCGCTCGATCGTCCGCCGCCACGGCAGGCGGAGCGCCTGCGGCACGCTGCGCGCCCCGCCGTCGGCCGCGTGGCTCGCGGGCCGCTCGCCCGCGGAGCTCGACGCCTGCGGCCTGGCCCCGAAGCGCTCGATCGCGCTCGTGCGCGCGGCGCGCGAGGTGGCGTCGGGCCGCGCCGACCTGACCCAGCACGAGCCGGCCTGGAGGCGGCTGCGCGCGATCCCCAACATCGGCTCCTGGACGCTCGAGATGCTGGCCGTGGCCGGCCAGGGGCGCGACGACCAGCTCCCGGCGCTCGACGTGGCGTACCTGAAGCTCGTGGGCCTGGCGGCCCGCCTCGGCCGGCGCGCGACCGAGGAGGAGGTGCGCGCCTTCTTCGCGCCCTACGGCGAGTACGCGGGGCTGGCCGGCCACTACGCGCTTCAACTGCGGCATTGAAGGGTTGGCCAAACGCAGGTGGGCTATCGAAGTTGCGGATATAGCAACCGAGATGGCCCACTACCAGCCTCGCGGCCGGTGCGTACTCTTCGGGTATGACCGAGAAGCTCGACAAGACAGACCAGGAGTGGCGCGAGGAGCTCTCGCACGAGCGCTTCCAAATCCTGCGCGAGAAGGGCACGGAGCCGCCGTTCACGGGCGCCTACACCCACTCGAAGGCCGACGGCATGTACCGCTGCGGCGCCTGCGGCGCGGAGCTGTTCAGCTCGGACACGAAGTTCGACTCCGGCACCGGCTGGCCGAGCTTCACCGAGCCGGCGGTGGCCGACGCGGTGGAGCTGCATCCCGATGACAGCCAGGGCATGGTGCGCACCGAGGTCACGTGCGCCCGCTGCGGAGGCCACCTCGGTCACGTGTTCCCGGACGGCCCGGGCCCGAACGGGCAGCGCTACTGCATCAACTCGCTGTCGCTCGAGCTCAACGAG
>DASQER010000169.1:0-4084 GCA_035633575.1 Thermoleophilaceae bacterium | reverse complement strand
GTGATCAAGTACGTGGAGGACCCGGCCGCGAAGTCGGACTACTTCGCGCCGCTGCGCGAGTTCCTCTTCCGGCTGCCGGACCAGCGCCGCATCGAGATCCCGTTCACGCGCTCGCACTGGGAGAGCTCCGAGGTGGCGATGGACCAGGCGCTCGCGCGCGGCTGGCTTCGCCAGCTGGACACGCGCCTGAACCCGATCTTCTACCGCCGCGGCCTCAACCGGCTCACCTACGCGAGCTGGCTCGCCGACAACGCGGTCCGCTACGTCGCGCTGCCGAGCGCGAAGCCGGACAAGAGCACCTACGGCGAGCGCGCCCTGATCGAGAAGGGTCTGCCGTACCTGCGGCTGCGCTGGAAGTCGGAGGACTGGCGCGTGTACGAGGTACTGCTCCCGGCGCCGCTCGTGATCTCCCAGAAGGACGCGCGGATCCTGCTCGAGCAGTTCCAGTCGGACGAGCTCCTGCTCGACGTGAAGCGGCCGGGCGAGGCGATCGTGAAGGTGCGCTGGACGCCCTACTGGTTCGCGTCGCACGCGTGCGTCGAGCCGTACGGGGACTGGACCAAGGTGATCGCGCCAAAGGAGGGATTCGTCCACCTCTCCACCCGGTTCGCCCCCGAACGGCTCGTCTCCCGCGGGCGCCGCTGCGACGACTCCGCGGGCTAGCTACCCTAGCGCCGTGCCCCGCTCCCACCCGCTGTTCGTGCATCTGGCTCGGGTCTGGCGCCTGAGCGGGCGCTGGCTCCCGAACGGCTGGACGGACGCCATCCGCCAGCTCGTGCTGTTCGCCGGCGCGTACTACGCCTACCGCCTGGTGCGCGGGTTCGTGGACGGCCAGGTCGGGCTCGCCTTCGAGAACGCGCGCAACCTGGTGGACGCGGAGCGCGCACTTGGTCTCTTCTTCGAGCCCGGCCTCCAGGCCTGGGCCGAGGGCCAGGCCTGGCTGCTCACGTCGGCCAACTGGATGTACGTGAACTCGCACTTCGTGATCACCACGACGTTCCTGATCTGGCTCTACATCGCGCGCAACCACGCCTTCTACTTCGTGCGCAACATGTTCATGGTCGCGATGGGCCTGGCGCTCGCGGGCTACATGGCCTACCCCACGGCGCCGCCGCGCTTCATGCCGGAGTGGGGCTTCAGCGACTCCGTCGCCAGCTTCGTGGGAGAGAGGGCCGCCCAGACCGCCAACGTGCTCTACAACCCCTTCGCCGCCGTGCCGAGCATGCACGTGGCGTTCGCCCTCATGATCGCGATCCCCGCGATCGTCCTGGTGAAGCACCGCGCGCTGAAGCTGCTCTGGGCCGCCTACCCGCTGGTGGTGACCTTCGTGGTGGTGGTCACCGCGAACCACTTCTGGCTCGACGCCGCCCTGGGCGCGCTCGTGGCCGCCCTGTCGGCGTACGCCGCCAGCGCCGCGTTCGCGCGGGCCCGCCCGGAGGCCTGGGCCTGGCGCACCGCCGGAGCCAAGGCCCACGCATGAGCGACGAGGTCCGCCAGCGCCCGCGCCGGGCGCGCGCCCGGAACGGCCGCGAGGGCACGCGCACGGCCGGCGAGATGCGCGCGCTCGCCCGCGACCGCCTGATCGAGTCGCGCCTCACCCCGAACACCATCTCGGTGACCGGGCTGGTGGGGAACCTGATCGCGGCCGTCCTGATCCTCGAGCACCACTTCGTGCTCGCCGGCGCGGCCTTCATCCTCGGCTCGCTCTGCGACATGCTCGACGGCCGCTACTCGCGCATGTCCGGAAAGGGCACCCCCTTCGGCGCCTTCCTCGACTCGACCCTCGACCGCCTCGAGGAGGGCATCGTGCTGGCCGCCGTGGCCGCCTGGTTCGCCGAGCAGAGCAACGAGCTCGCCGTGGGCGCCACGGTGCTCGCCGTGGTGGGCTCCTACATGGTCAGCTACACGCGTGCCCGCGCCGAGGCGCTCGGGGTCGAGTGCAAGGTCGGGATCGCTTCTCGCGCGGTCCGGGTAGTAATCCTCTCGGCGGGACTTGTGTTCGCGGCCGGCGAGCTTGTGCCAGACTTGGACCTGCTCGAGCCGGCGATCTACGTGATGGCCGCGCTCACAATCTTCACCGCGTTCCAGAGGGTCCTCCACGTCCGCCGGCAGCTCGCCGGCGGTGCGGGCCCCGTGTAACCCCGACGACCTTCCCGGGTGTGTAGCTCTCGATGACTGAGTCGACCCTCTCTTCAAACGGCGGCGCGCGCCACCAGAGCGACAAGGTGCGCGTGGCCATCATCGGCGTCGGCAACTGCGCCTCGTCCCTCGTGCAGGGCGTGGAGTACTACAAGGACGCCGATCCCGACGCCTCCGTCCCCGGCCTCATGCACGTGGACCTCGGCGGCTACCACGTCCGCGACATCGAGTTCACGGCGGCGTTCGACATCGACGCCGACAAGGTGGGCAAGGACCTCTCCGAGGCGATCTGGTCCGGCCAGAACAACACGATCAAGTTCGCCGACGTGCCGAAGCTCGACGTGCCCGTCCACCGCGGCATGACCCACGACGGCCTCGGCAAGTACCTCAAGGAGAAGATCACGAAGGCGCCCGGCGAGACCGCCGACATCGTGAGCATCCTCAAGGAGACGAAGACCGACGTGGTCGTCTCCTACCTGCCGGTCGGCTCCGAGCAGGCGACCAAGTGGTACGTCGAGCACATCCTCGAGGCCGGCTGCGGCTTCGTGAACTGCATCCCCGTCTTCATCGCCGGCGAGAGCTACTGGGCCAAGCGCTTCGAGAAGGCCGGCCTCCCGATCGTCGGCGACGACATCAAGTCACAGGTCGGCGCCACCATCGTGCACCGCATGCTGGCGCGCCTGTTCCACGAGCGCGGGGTGGAGATGAAGCGCACCTCGCAGCTGAACGTGGGCGGCAACATGGACTTCTACAACATGCTCGAGCGCGAGCGCCTGGAGTCCAAGAGGATCTCGAAGACGCAGGCCGTCACGTCGATCATGGGCCACGAGCTGCCCAAGGACGACGTCTACATCGGCCCGTCCGACTACGTGCCGTGGCTCACCGACCGCAAGTGGGCGCACATCCGCCTCGAGGGCGAGGCGTTCGGCGACGTGCCGCTCACCATCGAGGCGAAGCTCGAGGTGTGGGACTCGCCGAACTCGGCCGGCATCGTGATCGACGCGGTCCGCTGCTGCAAGCTGGCGCTGAACCACGGCCTCGGCGGCCCGATCGTGGGCCCCTCGGCGTACCTGATGAAGTCGCCGCCCGAGCAGCACCCCGACCCGGTCGCGCGCGACATGGTCGAGGACTTCATCGCCGAGCACGGCGGCGCTCCGAAGCTGCCGGGCCAGGCCCCGGCCAAGACCGAGACCACGATCGACACCTAGGCACACTCGTATCCTGCGGGTGTGCCGTTCAGCATCGCGCAGGTCACTCCCTGGCCCTGGGAGCAGCACCACGAGGTCAACCGCTTCGTGGAGCGGCTCTCGGATGAGCTCTGCGCGCGCGGCCACCGCGTCGTGGTGGTCGCGCCTTCGGACTCGCGCGAGCTGGTGCGCGAGGGGCGCGCCAAGGTCAGGACGCTGCGCTCCGACCCGGACGCGCTGTTCGCGGAGCCGGGCTGTGCCTCGGTGGTCGCCGTGGGGCAGTCGCTCCCGTTCAAGCGCGGCGGCTCGGTGTCGCTGCCACTCGACGTGTCGCGGACGCTCGAGGAGCTCCTGGACCGCGCCGAGCTCGACTTCCTGCACGTGCACGAGCCGTTCGCCCCGAGCGCGGCCTCGGCCGCTCTGCGGCACTCACGGGCGCTGAACGTCGGCACGTTCCACTCGACCACCGAGCGCTTCGTCTCGACCCAGGTGGCGCGCAGGGTGGTGGAGCTCCTCTTCGGCCGCCTCGACGGGCGCACCGCGAGCTTTGCCGCGACGCGCGACCTCATTGAGCGCTACTTCCCCGGCGACTACGAGATCATCAACCCGGGCGCGGACCTCCAGCCGCGGCCCGCGAATCAGCAGGCCCCTCCCGAGATCGTCTTCTCGGACGAGGAGGAGCGCGGCGCGCTGCGGCTCTTCCTGCGCGCGCTTCGCCGCCTCCCGACCGACCTCGACTGGCGGGCGACGATCTGGCT